>JAGWOU010000384.1 GCA_028870815.1 Rhodospirillales bacterium
TGAACCAGGCGCGGGGCTCCTTCGCCTACCAGGGCATAGTCGGCCTCTCCTTCCCCATCGCGCCGGTGATGGGGCTTTCCGCCACGCTGGAATATCGCTTCATCGGCCTGACGAACGAGCGCCGCTACAATGTCGGGAACACTGCGCTGCCCACCAGCTTTCGGCAGCAGGGCGAATATAACAACCAGATCAATGTCGGGCTGCGTTATGAATTCTCACCGCCGGCTCCGCCAGCACCCGCGCCCATGCCGGCAGCGGCACCGCAAGCCGCCCCCGCCCCAACTCCTGCCAAAACCTATCTGGTGTTCTTTGATTGGGACAAATACAGCCTGACCCCGCGCGCGACCCAGATCATCGCGCAGGCGGCGTCCGATTCCAAAACCCAGAATGTCACCACGCTTGAGGTGAACGGCTACACCGACACTTCCGGCGCTGCGGATTACAATATGGGCCTGTCCATCAAACGCGCGAAGGCGGTGGCAGCACAGCTGGTGGCCGATGGCGTGCCCGCCAACGAGATCGAGATGCACGGCTATGGCGAAACCCACCTGCTGGTGCCCACCGGCCCCGGCGTGCGCGAGCCGCAGAACCGCCGCGTGGAAATCATCTTCCACTGAGCCAGTCTGGCTAAAACAAAAACCCCGGCGCTTGCGCCGGGGTTTTTTTATGGTCAGGAAACCGTCACCGCGTAATCATGTAGCGGCAATTTCTTCTTGATCACGCCGTTCTCGAACAGGAAGTCCCGGTAAACCTTGTAGCGTTTCGCATCCAGAGCGGCCGGATCGTTGTCAAAATAAGGCGGCAGTGCGTGCCAGGATGCGATGTCTAGCTTGTCATTCAGGCTTGGATTGTCCTTGAGGAATTGCTTCAGCATACCCTCCGGGTCGGCCTTCAGTGCGGCCACACCTTCCTTCACTGCGGCAAGAAACGCCGGCAGCGCCGGGTTCTTCAAGCCGCTGGAATTGGAGAGCAGAATCAGCTCTTCCGAAGGCGGCACACCATAATCTTCCGGCAGGAACACCACAGGGTCCAGCCCTGCCTCTGCCAACTGGATATCCTCATAGGTCCGGTAGGTGCCGATCACCGCATCCACCTCGTTGGAGCGCAGCGAGGAAACCAGCTCGAAATTCACGTTCACAAGCTGAATATCCTTCAAGCTCATGCCGACATGTTTCAGCATCGCGCCGATAATCACCGGCTCCACGCCCGCCACGGAATACCCCACCTTGCGGCCCTTCAGGTCCTGTAGCTTGGTGATGCCGCTGCGCTTCAGCGCGGTAAGGGTGTTCAGCGGTTTGTCGATCAGCGTGCCGGTGCGGCGCACGGGCAGACCTTGGTCGACCAGCAGATAAAGCTGCGTCTGATAGGTCAGCGCCGCATCGGCCTTGCCGGAGGCGACGAGGCGCGGCGGCAGATCCGGGTCGGTGGGGGGCACCAGTTTCACATCCAGCCCGGCCTTCGCGTAAGCCCCGCAATATTTCGCGGCGAAAAGCGGAGCATGGTCCGGGTTCACGAACCAGTCCAGGATGAGTGTAAAAGGCATGGGTGTCGCGGCGCGCGAAATCGCGGGCGCGGCAAGCGCCATTGAGGCGGTAGACAAAAATAAACGTCGATTGAGGGCCATTGGCGCTCTCCCTTCGCTGGCATGACCCAGACAGGTTCAACGGGTGTGATCTCAGTCCGCACCATGCGGACACCCCGGCGGGCTCTAATGTCCCGGTTTCTCGTATGGCGTCAATGCCCGCCTAAAAGCTCGGTTTTCAGGTTCGGCGCATCCACATGCGGGCCGATGAAAACGGCCAGCACCAGCTGCGCCATTTGTGGGTTGTTAACATGCCCCGCGACCTGACCGTTCTCATAAGCGGTTAAACCCTGGCCTGAGAAAATAAACTCCACATTTTCGCCGGCGGTAACAGGCTTCAATGTCGCCAGAAAACTATCAAGCTCGGCGTTGCTCAGTGTGCAGGGCGCCACGCAAGTCGCGATCAAGCTTTTCTTCCAGGATTTCCGCACCTCGGAGACGCTCACCTTGCGCACGAAATGCAGCCACAGAATCTTTGGTGAAGTGGACTGGAGGATGCTGCTGGCGTTGCTCATCGGCTGCGGCAGATACAAAGCCGCCACATACACATGCACATGCAGGAAGGAGTAGGTGCGCAACCCGATGCCGTTCAGCGTCAATGTCTGCGCGCCCAGCGATTCGGTATCTGGCATGGTCACGCCGGCAAGCTGGGCTGCCCGGGCTTGTGGCGTCGCCGCCGCGCCGAGGGCTAGAAAAATAAAGGCGAGGCAGTTGGCTCTAAAATTCTTCATTAAGCCAATATAGCCGTTCATGCGGGCGCCGGGCGGGCTTACGGCCCACCTAAACATATAATAATT
>JAGWOU010000385.1 GCA_028870815.1 Rhodospirillales bacterium
ACCGAATGATGACTCCAAACTCTTCCTCCAGAGCAAGAGTAATCTCCACCTGCTTGAAGGAATCCCATCCTACGACATCTTTTGCTGACAGCTCCGGCCTAACCTCAATCTCTTGCATCTTGAACAGATCTTTGAATAGGTCTTTTAAAAATTCATAGATATTATTTTCTATAATCGCGTGATCAGTCGTTCCCATATTTCAAGTCCCGAATCTTTTATAGTGAGTTGTGATCGTTTCGTTGTCTGGCTCGACTTCGGCTGCATGCTGCGCTGTGCTTTTGGCTCGCGCCATGTCCCCCAACGCCCCCTCGACCAAGCTCAACGCATAGTAAATTCGACCGGACTTCACACCTATTCTGATCAAATCTTTGATAAAGACACGAGCTTCCAGATATTTCTGAAGTTTAATTAAGATTGATACGAAATTCAGTAATATAGTGTCATTATTCGGCCAAATTTCGGTCGCGATCTTTGCCAACTTCAAAGCCTGCTCTCGGTCCTGACCATCGAACAGTTTCAGGCTGCGCAGATATATCATAATGCTTTGTTCTTGAACGGCGGGGGATGGCGTTCTATCCAAAGACGCAAGATTCGGAAAAATCTCTATATCAGTTAGTAGATTTGCGAAATTCTGTACGATATCATCTCTATCTGGAGACATCAGATGCGCCTTGAAGAAATATGGTACCGCCTCATCCGCCTTTCCTGATTCTTTGCACAATTGCACCACTTCTAACAGCACAGGCAAATGGTCGTGCCGACGGTCGAGGAATTGTCCATATACAGTGATCAGCTCCTCGTTCTTTCCATCTCTCTTTAAAAGAGCCACAAGATTCCATAAACAATTCTCGTTTGTACAATCGGCTTGAAACGCCTTTCTTGCCCATTCAAGCGCAATCATTCGATGATCTTTGGCTTGAGCAATGAGGCTGAGGATAAAGAGTGTTGATGCCTGATCAATCTCGGATTCCACTGCTTTCCTAAGCAAGACTTCCGCTTCGGCGATTCGCCCGAGTCGGTAGAGCACAGTGGCGCACTGATCGATATAGGAGATGTTCAAAGGGGCAAGCTTCACAGCCTGTTGGCTTGGTATCAGCGCTTTTTCATTGTCTCCAGTAAGCTCAGCGATGATACTTTTACAGTAATGTATCTGCGCCCATTCACCGGAATCAGGAACTGATGCCTCTCCTAAGCATTCATTTAGTAGCTTGTCAGCCGCTGCCACACCCTCGAATTTAAGCAGCAACGCCAACGCGTGACTTAAGATCGTCGGCTCGCCTGGGTACATTTCAACCGCTATTAACGCAACACCTAGTGCCGAGACTTGTTCGACCTTCGAACCATCGTGAGATAACTGATGATGAAATCTGACTTGGCTTTCAGTATAATGCCACCACGCGGAAAACTCCCGTTCCATCTTTAACGTATTGGCTACCCCTCTCGTCCCCGCATGCACTGACGATAAGGATATGAGATCGTTCTCTCGCAGGAACGCCAACGTACCTTCAAGATCCAGCAGAAATGGACCCTCGACCGGTTTAGATTCAAGTTCGTGCTCACGCATTGCCTTGAAATATGTAGCATCGGCTCGAACGAGATCGTCGAGAATATAATATCCGCGATAGCCCAGCCCACGGCAGAGGTGCACGATACGCCTGCCATCCGGTGCGAATAAGCCAAGATGCATCGCGCTGCCTTGCAATCCCAGTAGCACGTTATCTTCCCTGAAAAGCGCGGCTTGCTCATACGCCGGGAGCGTCTCTGGAAACACAACTTCCCAACCGTCTCGGAGTAGGCTCTCCTCTAATTCCTGCTCTCCTATTGTACGCGCGATTGTTGTATTCTTACGAGACAAGAATATCTTCCGCCTCCCTGGCATCCGAGGTACCGCCGCACTCTGAAATATTCTCCTGTAAGAGGAGGTAACATAATGATGATAGACAAACGCAACCTCCGGCACGATCAACTCTTCGACTTGGCACCAATCCGTAATGAACAGAACTTGATCTTTTGAAAGGCCAAACAAAGAAAGAAATTCGCGCTGGTAATTCCGAATTTGCCGCTCAGGCGAGGCGAGAAAAATCCAAGGTAGATCTGCGTAGTCCTCCAGACACCAAAGCCGCGCCGAACTTTCCAATAAAAAATGTCCAAAATGATCGAAGATAATACCACCAAAAACGGCTTTCTTTATTTTTAATCCTACAGAATTTGGAATATTTATGGTTTGGTTTTGACGAATTCCGCATCCACCATCAGAGCGCGGCTGTGCGGCGGCAGAGAGAAAATTTCCCTCTGCATCGAATGCACCACCGCCAAGTTCTTCGAGGTAATTTCCTTTTATGGTTGGGCACAGGGCAGAGAAAAATACATTACG
>JAGWOU010000386.1 GCA_028870815.1 Rhodospirillales bacterium
GATTTCAAACGCGATTACGACGCCAACACCCCGCTCGTCCGCGCTCTGCCGCAACTCGCCGCCCTCTACCCCGCCGCCTATGGGGCGATGGGGCTGAAGGAGCTTGGCACCGCCATGTTCGCGGCCATGAAACTCACCGCCTACCCAGAGCGCCTGCAAGAAGCTTATAACTTCCTGCCCCAACCGGAGATGATCCCGGCGGAGGCGCATGACCGCCTGATCCGTGGCGAGGGCGGCATGGCGAGCTTAAGCGCCCTGGCGGGCGGCGTGGCGGCCACCGCCATCGTGCCCTACCCGCCCGGCATTCCGTTGCTGATGCCGGGCGAAAATTTCGGCACCATCGACGGCCCGGTGCTGCGTTACCTCTCAGCCCTTGAGGATTTCGACAAACGCTTCCCAGGCTTCGCGCACGACACCCACGGCGTGGAACCAAGCGAGGCCGGGTATCAGGCGTTACGGTATTAAAGGCGGCGTTGGGGGGGGGAAGCGGCCAGGCGGGTTACGGCTGACGAAAACGGATGCCGGACGTTCGCTTTGGGGCTAGGTCGAGCTGGTTTTTGCCCTTCCGGTTTTGGAGCGGCATGACGATAAAGCTGCCATTACAACTGCCCCACGGCTATAATACTGAAATTCTGACGCTTTATAAGGTTGACCGGAGATAGATGTGGTCATGAGTGAAACGGAACCAAGCGCCTATGATTACTCATACGCTGTCACAGCCGTCACCAGCGGTGCCTTTGGGGTCGGAACCAATCTCAGCTGGGATAGCTATCAGCGAGATATCTATAATCAATTGAATGAAACGTTACAGAAGCAGGCCAATTTATTGCATCAGCGTGCGGGCGTTACGGCCGCCGAAGCGAACGCGCTCATTGAACAGCGCAACGCGATTCTCGCTGAATCACGATCCAAATTGAGCCCTTTCGGCAGGCTGTATTCTGAGATTTTGAAGCCTTCCGACAATCTGCCGACACTCGAAAAACTTTTGAAACAGAAAGGAAGCCTTGAGGCGGTTCTGGAAAGTGTTGGCAAAACGCGCGCGGTGGTGAACCGGCTTAGCGTGAGCATGAAAATTGCCGGGAATGGAACCGTGGTGTTACAGGTGGCCGTTTCCGCCGTCTTAATCGCCATGACGCCGCCCGGGCAGCGCGGCAAGGTCGCTGCGGGGCAGGCTGGGGCGTTGATCGGTGGCACCAGTTTCGGCTGGTCCGGTGCATGGGCAGGGTGCGCCACGGCCGTCACATTCCTGTCTCCGTCGCTCACTATTCCGATTGTTGGAGAGGTTACCGAGGGCGGTGCCTGTCTAATGGGTGGTATCATCACGGGGTTTGGTTTTGGCCTGCTTGGTAGCTCCTGGGGTCAGAAATCCGGAGAAGATGTTTTCAGCTATGTCACCCATCTTCATTATTGGATTCAGCCATGAGCCTTGTGGATTGGATCAATAAACGAATAATCGCGCGGATACGCCGCGACGCCAAGCCGGTTCTGGTTGGCGATGAGATCATCCTCAAAAATGCGCGGCTTGCGTTGAAAGACGCCACGGATATCGTCGCCTATGAAGCAGATATTTACGTGGGTAGCATAATTTGTCTTTTACTTTCCTTCCCTGGCGGAAAATCGGTCAATGTGAATCAGGAAGATGAATGCTGGAACGATCTGGTCGCTGCACTTGACCGTCTGGGTTTAACCCAGCCGAAATCCCCGGAATGGATTTTGCAAGTGCTCTCCGGCACGCAGAAAGCGCCAATTTCTCTAATTAGCCATTAGAAAAATGAATCCGGCCGGCTTGGCGGGTATCGCATGTGCGAATTATCCGTTCTGAGATCGACGAAGCCATCTGGCTAGATGCCAGGTAGGTCTAAACAATGCCGTCGGCTTCGCCGACATATGATTATGTTTTGCCTCCGTCTCGCATACTCTGAACTTACGGCGTGGTCCGTAAATTGTGCACCAGACTGCAGTGAGGCAGAACCAATTGTTGTTCCTTGCTATCACTTGTCGCGCGGTTTTGCCGCAGAACTCCATCTGATACGCTACAAAAGTAGCGACACTTACTTCTTGCTTTTACGGGGAACGGCTGCTTCGGAGACAGGACTAAGTCCAGCGAATGACCATATTGGGTCGAAACCCGCCCTAATGCCCTTTATGTTCCACCCTGTCCGTCACCGCCAGCAGCAGCGACAGCACGCCGAAGGCCAGCACGATAACAAGCTGCCAGGCGAGGTCACGGTTTGTCTCCACGGTCTCGTCCAGCAGGCTGCGCAGCAGGTGCACCGCGGCGATCACCGTCATACTCGCCAGAAGTTTCAGCTTCAGCCCTGAGAAATCGATCCTCGCCATCCATTCCGGGCGCGGATCGCCTGGCGTCA
>JAGWOU010000387.1 GCA_028870815.1 Rhodospirillales bacterium
GGACGCGTTGACGCAAGAGGGTGTCCAGGCGGTGATCGAGGAGTTGAAGGAAAAATTCGACTGGATCATCTGCGACAGCCCCGCCGGCATCGAAAAGGGCGCGCAGCTTGCCATGCGTTTCGCGGATATGGCGGTGGTTGTCACCAATCCCGAGGTTTCCTCGGTACGCGATTCAGACCGCATTATCGGCCTGCTGGATTCAATAACCCTGCGCGCGGAAAACGGTGATAATTTCGAGAAACATCTGCTGCTGACCCGTTACAACGCCGGCCGCGCCGCCCGCGGCGAAATGCTGAACGTGAAGGACGTGCTGGACATCCTGGCCATTCCGCTGCTCGGGATTGTTCCCGAAAGCCCGGATGTGCTGAACGCCTCCAATCTCGGTTGCCCGGTCACGCTGCACATGCCTGAATCCACTGCCGCCAGGGCCTATGCCGAGGCTGCCCGCAGGCTCTGCGGCGAGAAGCTGGAGGTAGTGGAACCCGTGGAGCGTAAAGCGGGCCTGATGAGCCGGCTATTTGGGCGGAAGGCCGCCGTGGCATGAGCATCTTCGGCTTTTTCACCCGGACGCGCTCCGCCCCGGTCGCCCGCGACCGCTTGCAGATATTGCTGGCCCATGAGCGCAGGCTGGCCGGCCAGTCGGACCTCGTGGCCATTCTGCGCGAGGAAATCCTCGCCGTCATCGCCAAGCACATGGCTATCGACAAAGACAAGGTGAACGTGAAGCTCGATTGCGGTGACAATGTTTCAACGCTGGAGGTGAATGTCGAGTTGCAGGACATTCCAAAGGCGGTTGCCGGCCAGGCGTGAGGCGGGCAGGGGATTGTGAACCCGCCTAGCCCGTATGGGTTCCAAAAATCGCGCCGACCCCAGCCGTTACCGCCATTGCGACGATGCCCCAGAACGTCACCCGCAAAGCGCCTTTGAAAATATTGGCACCGCCGGTTTTGGCGCCCATCGCGCCCAATACCACCAGACAGATGACCGAAACGCCGCCCACCATAGGCACCTCAATTCCGCCCGGCGCGGCAATGGCTATCAACAGCGGCGGCAACGCGCCAACCGCAAACGCCGCCGCCGAAGCCATGGCCGCCTGTACAGGGCGCGCCGCCATTTCTTCGGAAATACCCAACTCATCCCTGGCATGGGCTTCCAGAGCGTCGTGTGCCATCAACTGTGCCGCTACCTCTCGGGCGAGGTTTTCCTCAAGCCCGCGCTTCATATAGATGCCGGCCAACTCCTCTGCCTCGGCCTTTGGGTCCAGGCGCAGTTCCTGATTCTCGCGCGCCAGATCGGCCGCCTCAGAATCGGCCTGTGAACTCACGGAGACATATTCACCAGCGGCCATGGACATCGCCCCGGCCACCAGCCCCGACAGCCCGGCCACTACCACGCCATGTCGCCCGGCATGCGCGCTTGCAACGCCGATAATCAGGCTGGCTGTCGATAACAATCCATCATTCGCGCCAAGCACCGCAGCACGAAGCCAACCCAGGCGGTCTACGTTATGGTTCTCTTGCCAGCGCGACATAAGCATCCTTCAAGTGAAGAAGATCAAAGCTAAGGGCCGCGTTGGCGCCATTCAAGTATAACATCTCCATTTTACTGGCGATATAATACTTCGCATACCCAGCACGATATGTGGTATGGAGGAGTCGTGAAATGAATAAACATTTCCGTTCCTTGGAAGCTTTTGGCGTAAATATTATGAAGTTCACACTGACTTTTGATGGGGAATTGCGGTCTAATGGAACGCCGCAGCAGAAATCAAATATTCGTCAATATCTTGATCCTCAACTTCAAGAACTTTGGAAAATCAGTGAGGTTTTAAAATACAGCGAAATTAACCGTTTTGTCCCTACTTCACCTGGATTTCCAGTTTGGGAAGTGCATCATTCTGCGGATGAAAAAGTCCCTGAATTTTCTGCTCCAGATAAATCATGGATTGATCTACTTGCGCCGATAGAGCGAGGCGGCAAAAAATTCATCCCGCTTGTTCGAAATAGTATGGCTCTAAGATGCGGGCTTAAAATCACTTTTCTTCGAAAAGAAGACCCTGGCAAAGTATATCAAGGTGGAGATTTAGATAATCGATTAAAGACACTTTTTGATGCATTAGCCATACCTAATATCGATCAAATTCCTAAGAATGACCCGCTTTGTCCTGAAACAATATATTGTTTGATGGAAGATGATTCCTTGATTTCTGGCGTTTCAATAGAAACACATCGTCTTTTATCAGCTCCAAATGGCAGTAAACATGACGTTCGATTGGTAATCGAAGTGGATGTGCGTGTTGCGCTTCCTCGAATGTATAATGCTCATTTTTTGGGAGACTGAAGCGTGTTGGCTTCCAC
>JAGWOU010000388.1 GCA_028870815.1 Rhodospirillales bacterium
TGATCGGGCTAGGCCGACCCCAAACACGAGACATGGCAACGGCTGGATGTCGGTTGATCGTCGCCTCAACTTCCTCCGGATGAACCTTCATCCCACCAACATTCACAACCCCTTCGCGCCGGCCAGCAAACATGTAGCGATCACCGCATTGTTCCACCACGTCACCAGTATCAACGAATCCTTCCTCATCCGCCAATTGACGTGAAGCATGACCGAGATAGCGCGTCGCCGCAGCGCTTGATCGGACCCACAACGTTTGGCTTTTAACTTTGATTTCGGGACGCGGCGCACCCGCACAAAGCACCGTAGCGGGAAACCCCTCTTGTCCATCATTGACACTAAATGCGACGCCAGCTTCAGTCGATGCATAGGCATGACCGATAGCCGCCTGGGGATAAGCAGCATGCAGACGGTCGAGTATGTCCTGTCCCGCCATCTCTCCCGAAAGCCGCACATAAGCGGGCGTGATTTTCTCGGCCGCTCCACTCATAAGCACGCGCCGCCAATGCGAGGGTGTGCCGGATATATGCGTCGTCCATGCCTCGTCCAGCCGCGAGAGAAATGCCGCCACCGGCTCAGTTGCCTCAGATAGAACCATGGAGCCGCCGCCAATTAGCGCCCTCAACAAAATCTGTAGCCCACCATAGCGGCGTATGTCGTAAAACGTGCCCCACACGGCATTTTTGGCGGGCAGTCCATCGTCCAGCGGCGCAATGAGGCTGGCAAGGCTGTGTTGTACAAGCTTTGGAAAGCCTGAGGTGCCGGACGTAAACAGAACCCATTCGGTATCATAGCGCGAAAGATCGACAGAGCTTCGTTCAACTGCTTGCGGCCCCACTTCAAAATCCGCTTCAGCCAGCATGATATCTACCTCACCAAGCTGCATCAGACGCGGAATTTGCTCTTCCGGAACATCCGGCGGGCAAAGCAGTAGGCGACGAGCGACACCATCAAGCGCCAGTATGGCCGAAACGGCAGCCAGCTGTCCGCGCACGCGTATCAAAATGCTGCGCCCAGAATATCTGGTCATACCGCCACGCAATCTCCCCACCGCGCCCAACACCGAAAGTGGCGCACAAAGCCTGGAATCCGCGATAAAGCGCGTCGGCTCTGTATTTGCCCGCGTCAATTCCGCGAGGGTCTTTCTTTTAATGCACTGCATCTTCATAGAGTCTGACAAAATCGCCCACCGTAACCGGCAGGCTTTGGTCATCCGCCGAGGATAGAGGATCAACACCGAATTCGTCGTCCAGCTCCGCGACAAGGATGGCAATGCAAAGAGAGTCCAATCCACTGCCTAGCAACTCGAGATTGTCATGCAACGGCGCGAGCGGCTTTCTTTGCTGCTGAGCGATGGTCGTCATCATCTCAAAAATTGTTTCACGCATGGCCATATCGAGACTCTCCTTTGACTGTCACGGACCAATTATCCTGAAGAAAGTGGATCATTTTCTCTGCTGCAGCGCGGCGCATCCACAAGGCTGTAAGCTCATGATCAAAACCAGGCATTGCGCAGAATTGAATGGCTTGAGACGATGGCAATTCGCTGCCTCCCACGCCGAAATGCTTTTCGAAAGATTTAAGCCCTGGGTCTCCCTCTCCGAAAACAAATAGCGCAGCGCTGTTTCTATACGCCAGGGTACCAATAGAATTTTGTGCCACGCTGGTCGGTCCAGGTCGTTCATGCAGCAGAGAAAACCACGGAAGATTGATGGCAAGCAGCAAGCCGATACGCGCATCCGCACAGATGCCGCGAACGGCATGATACGCGCCAGAGCAAAGGCCATGTAAAGCGAAGTCACGAAACCCTAATGCTTCAAGCGCATCCACAGCCTCGTGTACGTCTCCATTGCGATCCACGGCAAAAACGTCTGTCTGCACATCGGCCGCGCCCTCATAATGAACACTATCGCCCAGACCCGCAAAATCGAAACGCAGCGACGCTATACCCTTTGTGGCAAGCGCCCTCGCAAACTCCACGCCGAAGCGGGCAAAGCCATGCCTCGGGTTACCGCCAGCATTGCAAATGAGAACCGCGAAGCCAGGAAAGCGATTCAACGTGGGTCGGCATAAAACGCCGACGAGCTGCCAAGCCTCACCAAATCTCAGTACTGTTTCTACACTTTCTGGCAAAATCAAAGCCTCGGGTGCCGGCAACCCTAAAACTGATTGACTTTTTTTCAAGCTCACACGCCGCAACCAACTAAGTAGCAGTACCGGTTCCAGTTCCGGCTCGCCTGTATGGTGGCTTGGCCGCAACATCGCGTCCAAGCCACCCAATTCCTCGCAGGTCAATGCGATGCCCTGCTCAATCCAAAAAGCGAATCGTGATAGCACTTTATCCGCTTGAATATGCG
>JAGWOU010000389.1 GCA_028870815.1 Rhodospirillales bacterium
GGGCGGCTCCACCCTCTAAGTTGGCACCATGGCACATTGCGCAACTCTGTGCGTAAGTGGCGGCGCCGGCCATTGCCTGAGCGGCAGTGTAAAGGGCAGGCGGGCTGGCCGCCTGCGCCGCTGCGGCGAACATGGAAGCGGCAAAGCCCAATCCAGCGATTTTTAGCATTCTCATAATTCCTGATTATCGAATACCATGGGACAAGGCGGCCATGGCCAAGCCAGGCCGTGCGAACGCCGCTAGGTTGGCGCATTGCAGCGCCTAATGCAATGCAAAAAACGCATAACTGGGAAGGAAGCTACTATCGACTCAGGATTTCCTGGGTTTGCAAAGCGGCCAGCTCCGTTTCCGTGAATAATTTGGAGCGGGTTAGAAAGCGCGTGCCGGTGCCGTTTTCCAGCGAGAACATGCCGCCCATGCCCTCGACAACATCGATGATGAGCTGGGTGTAGCGCCAATACTCGAACTGGCTGCGGCTCATGAAAAATTCCGCGCCGCCGATTTCACCCAACCGCACATCGTCCGGCGCCACCAGATAGTCGCCCACGGGGTAGCACATAGGCGAGGAACCATCGCAGCACCCACCCGACTGGTGAAACATGACGGCGCCGTGCTTCGCTTGCAGCCGGGCGATGAGATCCAGCGCGGCCTGTGTGGCCAGGACCCGCGCCGGAGCGTTGTTCATCAGAAAAAGCCCAACGGCTTCGGGTTGTAGCTCACCAGCAGGTTTTTGGTCTGCTGGTAATGGTCGAGCATCATCTTATGCGTCTCGCGGCCGATGCCGGACTGCTTATACCCGCCGAACGCGGCATGGGCGGGGTAAAGGTGGTAGCAGTTCGTCCAGACACGGCCAGCCTTGATGCCACGGCCCATTCGGTAGGCGCGGTTGCCATCGCGCGACCACACGCCAGCACCCAGGCCATAAAGCGTGTCATTCGCGAGACCCAACGCCTCCTCCTCAGTCTTGAAGGTGGCGACGGACAGCACCGGGCCGAAGATTTCCTCCTGGAAAATGCGCATCTTGTTGTTGCCATGGAAAATCGTCGGGTTGATGTAGAAACCGCTGGAGAGCGCGCCGCCGAGATCGGCCTTGCCGCCGCCGATGAGCATGTTCGCCCCTTCCTGCTGACCGATGTCGATATAGGACATGATTTTCTGCATCTGCTCGGAGGATGCCTGAGCGCCGATCATGGTGGAGGGATCGAGCGGGCTGCCCTGCTTGATGGCGGCCACGCGCTTGAGCGCCTTGTCCATGAATTTGTCGAAAATGCTCTCCTGGATGAAGGCGCGGGACGGGCAAGTGCAGACCTCGCCCTGGTTCAGCGCGAACAGCACCAGGCCCTCGATCGCCTTGTCCAGGAAGTCGTCATCCTCGGCCATCACGTCGGAGAAGAAGACGTTGGGGGATTTGCCGCCCAGTTCCAGCGTGACGGGGATGAGGTTGTGGCTGGCATATTGCATGATGAGACGGCCCGTTGTGGTCTCACCGGTAAAGGCGATCTTGGCGATGCGGTTGGAGGAGGCGAGGGGCTTGCCCGCTTCCAGCCCGAAGCCGTTGACCACATTGATCACGCCTGGCGGCAGCAGATCACCCACCAGTTCCATCAGTACCATGATGGAAATCGGGGTCTGCTCAGCGGGCTTCAGCACCACGGCATTGCCGGCGGCCAGCGCAGGGGCCAGCTTCCAGATCGCCATGAGCAGCGGGAAGTTCCAGGGAATGATCTGTCCGACAACGCCCAACGGCTCGTGGAAATGATACGCCACGGTGTCATGGTCGATCTCGGAAAGTGCGCCTTCCTGGGCGCGCACGCAGGAGGCGAAATAACGCAGATGGTCGATGGCGAGCGGCACGTCCGCCGCGGTGGTTTCGCGGATCGGCTTGCCGTTATCCACGGTTTCGACATAGGCGAGCAGATCGAGATTCTGCTCCATTTTGTCGGCCATTTTCAGCAAAATCTGCGCGCGCTCAGCCGGGGGGCGCTTGCCCCAGGCTTCCGCCGCCGCATGGGCCGCATCCAGCGCCAGATTGATGTCCGCCTCGTTCGAGCGCGCGGCCTGGGTGAAAACCCGGCCGGTAATGGGGGAGACATTGTCGAAATACTGACCGGACAGCGGTGGGGTGAATTTGCCGTTGATGAAATTGTCGTAGCGCGGCTTGAAGGAGAAGCCGGAGACGGCTGTACCGGACAGGGGGGCGATGGCGGCGTCGAGCATAATGTCGTTCCTCTCGTTATTGTCGCGGGGTGGCCGCGATTTGGTGTTGCCAATTATTCCGCAAGCACCATGCCAAACGAGAAAGCCGCTGGCTTCCGCCAAATTCGACGCCGCCCGCCAGGAACGGCGTGAGA
>JAGWOU010000390.1 GCA_028870815.1 Rhodospirillales bacterium
AAACGGCCCGTAGCCCCAGTCATGTCCAGGATTTACAATCTCAATCCCCACCGACACGTCATTGAGCATGTGCTTGCCGCGCCAATGTGAAACGCCCGCATGCCAGGCTCGCTTGGCTTCCGGCACGAGCTTATAAATCGTGCCATCCTCATCCACGACATAATGAGCTGAAACCTTGGTCCGAGGCGATTTCAGCAGATCGATGGCAGACCGCGCCGTGGGCATGCCTGTATAATGCATCACCAGGACCGAGACCCGCCCTTCTCTTTCATCGGCATTCGGTGACGGCTCAAATATCATGCCCGCCCCGGCCTAAAGAGCGCGCTCGCGCTTTATCGCGTCATATGCCGCGTTGATTCGCGCAACCTTTTCAGACGCTGCCTTAACAAGCGCGGATGACGCCCCTTTGGATGCCATGGCATCAGGATGGTTCTCGCGCATAAGTTGCTTCCAACGCTGCCTAATTTCCTCTATCGGCGCCTGCGGGCTAATGCCCAGAACCAGATAAGGATTCTCAGATGGTGGGGACGGAGGAGGAACTCCCTGTCCAGCCCGTCGGGCCGCAGTCTCGCTGAGACCAAAGCCAAAAGCCACCCGCGAAAGGAAATCTAACTCAGCCCCAGTCATTGGCCCATCTGACTTGGCGATCTGGTACAAGCCAGCCAAAACCTGTTCCAGCACGGCTTTGTCGTCGGAAAACGCCTGGCCGAGCTGAGTTGCATAGGTCTCGTAACCAGCGGAACTCGCCCGCGCGCTGTCGAATAGACGCGCCACCTCAGACATGCTTTCACGCGGAATAGCAAAACTTCGTTTGAAGGCCTCAATTTCCAGCCGGCTGACCGGCCCGTCGCATTTGCAAAGCTTGGCAGCCAGTACGGTCACACCAATCGCAAAAATCTGGTCACGCCTGCCCAGAATCGAGGCAATCTTCAACGAATCAAAGGGTATCGCACGGCCGGCGAAGTCTGAAACGCCGAATTTGAAGGCATACAACTTGCCCTCATCCGCCGCATGGCCCAATGCGGCGCCAAATAATGCGCCAACAGGCCCCCCCATGGCAAAGCCTGCCATGCCGCCAATAAACTTCCCCCAATAACTCATATTGCCTGCCTAGCACAGCCTTACCCTTGAACCCAATCACACAATGGGACATCACCAAGCCAGAGTTTAGAGAGCCATTCCTCTCAATTGATGAACGAAAGACGGGTTCGCGGGTTATCTTGAAGCGCAAACACCTCCTTTGGGCTGCGCCTTTGGCGTTGGTGCTCCTGTTTGGCGCGCTGCTTTTGGCGTTGCCTGCTTTTGTGGCCGCTCCCAAACACCGCGCTGCCGTTGAGGCTTTTGCGTCAAGGTTGACCGGGCGAGACGTCCACATCAACGGTAAGCTCAGCCTTTCCTATTTGCCGCAGCCCGAGATCACAGCATCCGGCATCACCATCACAAGCCCAGATAAGGAGGTCATCACCGCCCGCGCTCTGGCGCTAGACCTGGCTTTGCCACCTTTACTCCATGGCCAACTTGTGGCCCGCACGCTCGATTTGGACAGGCCGACAATCTCTTTGCCTTGGCCTTTGCCGGGAGGCATTAGCGCCGTAGCGCCGCCGCCATGGTTGGCCGCATTGCATGCACATATTAAGAACGGGCATATCCGTTTCGGCGCCATGGATTTCACCGGCGTCGACGCGGACTTGTTCACGGGTCCAGGCGGAAGCGTCAGTGTATCAGGGACCGGGAAATTCGCGCAGCGCCCAGCCTCGCTTAGCGTTGCCATTGGCGAAACGGCACATGATAGCTCTGCCCAAGTTTCAGTTCAGGGTACGGCAGACGGCATTAATGGCAGCATCTCCGGCGTATTAAACGCGCAAAGTGAGTTGACGGGTGTACTTGCCTTACAAATGCCGGATAATCTATCGGCCAAAGCGCATATCCGAGCTAGCGCGGCTAGTGTTTCAGCCTCCAATATTCTCCTGGGAAACGGCCACTTGAAGGTCGCCGGTACGGCTAAGCTAAACTTCAGCCCGCTTGCGCTTGAAGCCAACCTGACAGGCGACAATATCGATTTTGAAAAACTTTCTCATCTCCAGACAGTTTTGCCACGGCGTTTGGCCGCCCAAATAGCCTTGAATGCCACCAACGTGCTGCTTCTGGGCAAAAGCTTTCCCAGCTTGCAAGTCTCCTTACAAACTGGGCCGCTTGGAAGCCGTATCACGAAGTTATCGCTTGGCTTACCCGGCGGCGGCAGCTTTAATGGCGATCTAGCACTGGCAACAGACTCAAGCCTCTCCGGTCATCTTTGGCTTTCCGCGCCAGATCTTTCTACCCTCGCCTCCAATTTCGGGTTTCCG
>JAGWOU010000020.1 GCA_028870815.1 Rhodospirillales bacterium
CCAAGCTCTTGCTGCTGGATGAACCCACGGCGGGCATGGGCGATGAGGAAACCAACCATATGACGGATCTCATCCGCCGGCTGAACAAGGAGCAGGGCATCACCATCCTGTTCGTGGAGCACGACATGGCGATCGTCTTCGGCATCGCGGACAAAATCACCGTGCTGGATAACGGCACTATGCTGGCGGAAGGCACGGCCGCGGAGATTTCTGAAAATCCCAGGGTTCAATCCGCCTATCTCGGCAATGCCCTGGAGGAGAACGCCGCATGACCACTGTTCTGGAAGCTGAAGGGCTGCACACCTATTACGGCAAGAGTCATATTCTGCACGGCGTTTCGCTGAAGGTGGAGGAGGGTGAGCTGGTGGCGCTTCTGGGCCGCAACGGTGCAGGTAAAACCACCACCATGCGCAGCATCATGAGCCTGACGCCACCGAAATCCGGCAGCGTGAAATTGTTCGGCAAGGCGCTCAGCCGAGCAGCGCCGCATAAAATCGCCAAAATCGGCGTGGGCTATGTGCCCGAAGGGCGGAAGATTTTCGGCCATATGACCGTGCACGAAAATCTTCAGGTGCCGCCGGATACCAGCGGGCCGTGGAATATCGATACGGTTTACGAACTTTTCCCCCGCCTGCATGAGCGGCGCACCAGCAAGGGGGGCAGGCTGTCTGGTGGCGAGCAGGAAATGTTGGCCATCGCCCGCGCGCTGCTGCTCAACCCGAAACTGCTGATTCTGGACGAACCCTCCCAGGGCTTGGCGCCGGTGATCGTGCAGGAGGTGATGCGCACCATCGGGCGGATGAAGAAGGAGGGCATGTCTGTGCTGCTGGTGGAGCAGAACGCCATGCTGGCCTTGCAACTTGCTGATCGCGCCTATGTGCTTTCCGATGGCGAGGTGGTGTATGATGGCGATGCGGCTGCGTTGAAAGCCGACACGCAGCGTATGACGTCGCTGGCGGGTGTTAGCCACGCCGTGTAGGCTGCAAGCCATGACGAGGTTGCCATGTCCTTGAAGATGCCCTTGCCGGACCAGCGTGTATTGGCCCGGCGTGATGAAATCGTCGCCGCCTTGCGCCTGATCGTTCCTGGCGAGGGCGTGATTGACCGCCCGGCGGAATTGCGTGCTTACGAGACCGATGGCCTCACCGCCTATCGGCAGCCGCCAATGGTGGCGGTGCTGCCGGAAACGGTTGAGCAGGTTGCGGCGGTGCTTCGCTATTGCCACCGGCATGGTGTGAAGGTGGTGCCGCGTGGTTCTGGCACGTCGCTTTCCGGCGGTGCGCTGCCATTGGCGGATGCGGTGCTGCTGGCCATGGGCAAGTTCAACAAGGTGCTGGAGGTGGATTACGAAGACCGCCTCGCCGTGGTGCAGCCGGGCGTCTCCAACCTCGCCATCACCAAGGCGGTGGAGGCTGAGGGGTTTTACTACGCGCCCGACCCTTCCAGCCAGATCGCCTGTTCCATCGGCGGCAATGTGGCGGAGAATTCCGGCGGCGTGCACTGCCTGAAATACGGCCTTACCACCAATAACGTGCTGGGCGTGCAGCTGGTGACGATGGACGGCGAAATACTGCGCATCGGCGGCAAGGCGCTGGACCCGGCCGGGCTGGACCTGCTCGGCATCATTGTCGGCTCGGAAGGTTTGCTGGGTGTGGTCACGGAAGTCACCGTCCGCATCCTGCCCAAACCTGAAACGGCGCGGGCGTTGCTTATCGGTTTTCCTACCGTGGAATCCGCCGGGCAATGCGTGGCGGATACAATCGCGGCCGGCATCATCCCCGCGGGAATGGAGATGATGGACAAGCCCGCCATCCACGCCGCCGAGGCCTTCGTGAATGCCGGCTACCCGTTGGATGTGGAGGCGCTTTTAATCGTGGAGCTGGATGGCCCGGCGGTCGAATGTGACCATCTGACCGGCGAGGTTGAAGCCATCGCGCGGAATAATGGCGCGGTGACGCTGCGCATCGCGCGAGACGATGCCGAGCGCGCCACCTTCTGGGCCGGGCGCAAAGCCGCGTTCCCAGCGGTGGGCCGCATCTCGGCGGATTATCTTTGCATGGACGGCACCATTCCCCGCGCCAAACTGCCGCATGTTTTACAGCGCATGCGCGAATTCTCGGAGCAATACGGCCTGGGCGTCGCGAATGTGTTCCATGCGGGCGACGGCAATTTACACCCGCTGATCCTCTACGATGCCAGCAAGCCGGGCGAGTTGGAGCGCGCGGAGGAATTCGGTGCGGATATTCTGCGCCTTTGCGTGGAGGTGGGCGGTGTACTCACCGGCGAACATGGGGTGGGCGTGGAAAAACGCGACCTGATGCCAGCGATGTTCAGCGAGGATGACTTGCGCCAGCAGCAACGCCTGAAATGCGCTTTCGACCCTGACTCTCTGCTCAACCCTGGCAAGGTGTTTCCCACTCTGCATCGCTGCGCCGAGTTGGGGCGGATGCATGTGCATCATGGCGCGCTGCCCTTCCCTGAATTGCCGCGTTTCTAGCCCATGGCTCAGCATAATCCTCAAACCATCGACGAGCTGCGCGGCATTATTTCCGATGCCTGCGCCGGCGGTGGCAAACTGGAGATTACCGGCGGCGGCACCCGCGCTGCGTTCGGCGCGCCCAACCGCGCGGCGGACCAACTCAGCCTCAAATCCTTCTCGGGCATCATCGAATACGATCCCGCCGAGCTGGTGCTCACCGCCAAGGCAGGCACGGCTTTGGCCGAACTGAACGAGGCCGTGTCTGCCCGTGGTCAGGCCTTCGCCTTCGAGCCATTTGGTGCCACAGGCTCCACCATTGGCGGCGTTATCGCGGCGGGCGTGGCGGGGGCGCGGCGCGTTTCCGCCGGTTCGGCCCGCGACCATTTGCTGGGCTTCAAGGGCGTTTCCGGCCGGGGCGAATTCTTCAACGCCGGGTCGAAGGTGGTGAAGAATGTCACCGGTTACGATCTGCCCAAGCTTGTCTGCGGCTCCTGGGGGCGGCTCGCCGCGCTCACGGAAGTTAGTTTGAAAGTGCTGCCCCGCCCGCCCGAGCGCCTCACGTTGCTCTGGCGCGGCTTGGCGGATGAGGCAGGCTTCGCCCTGATGCGTGCAGCCATGCGCCAGCCTGTGGATGTCGCCGCCGCGACGCATCTGCCTGGCCAGGCCACGCTCATCCGGCTGGATGGCTTCGGCCCCTCTGTCGCCGCCCGTGCGGCATATCTCGAAGCCAGCCTGGCCAGCCATGGCGTGCCGGAGCGCTTGAGCGAGGCGGAGGCGGCGCCTCTATGGGCGAAGGCGCAAGAAGGGGCGGCTTTGCCGGTTGAGTCGCCGCTCTGGCGCCTTAGCTTGCCCCCGCGCCAGGCCATTGCCGTCATCGCGCCGTTGCTGGCCCTGGGCGGGCATTACGTGGCGGATTGGGCGGGCGGACTTATCTGGCTGACGCTGGATGGGCATGAGGACGAAATCCGCCACCAGGCGGCGGCAGCCGGTGGTCACGCCACGCTGGCCCGTGCGCCTGAGGAAATGCGTGCCCGCGTGCCCGCGCTGCACCCGCAAGCGCCGGGCATCGAGGCGCTTTCCCGCCGCGTGCGCCGGGCCTTCGATCCGCTCGGCGTGTTCGAGACGAACCGTTTTCTGGACGAGACGAATGCAGACTGATTTTACCCCCGCCCAGCTTGCGGACAAAGACATGGCCTCCTCCGAGGCGGTTATCCGCAAATGCGTGCATTGCGGCTTCTGCACGGCCACCTGCCCCACCTACGTGCTGCTGGGGGACGAGCTGGATTCACCGCGCGGGCGCATCTACCTCATCAAGGACATGCTGGAGAATGAGCGCATCCCCGGCGAGGATGTGGTGAAGCATATCGACCGTTGCCTCTCTTGCCTTTCCTGCATGACCACCTGCCCTTCCGGTGTGAACTACATGCATCTGGTGGATCATGCTCGCGCCTATATCGAAAAGAATTACCGCCGCCCCTGGCCGGAGCGGGCGCTGCGCGCCGTGGTGGCCACGATTTTGCCCAACCCGGCGCGGTTCCGCGCAGCACTTGCGCTGGCTCGGCTGGCGCGGCCGCTGGCGCCATTCCTCGCGCAGGTGAAGCCGCTGCGCCCCGCCGCCGCCATGTTGCAACTTGCCCCCGAACGCCTGCCGCCGAAGCCCAGCGGAGATTCCCTGGTAAGCCCGCCAGGGTCACGGGGCCGGGTGGTGCTGATGCAGGGCTGCGCCGAGCCGGTGCTGCGCCCTGAAACCCGCGCGGCGACGGTGCGTCTGCTGGAACGTTGCGGCTATCAGGTCAGTTTCGCGCAAGGCGAGGAATGTTGCGGCGCACTCACCCATCACATGGGTAAGGAAACGCTGGCGCTGCAATCCGCCCGCCGCAATGTCGATGCCTGGAACCGCGAGATCGAGAAAGGACTGGAGGCTATCGTCATCACCGCTTCCGGCTGCGGCACCACGGTGAAAGATTACGGCTTCATGCTGCGGCACGACCCCGCCTATGCCGCCAAGGCCGCGAAAGTCTCGGCTCTGGCCAAGGATGTGAGCGAGGTGTTGCAGGCGGCGGGGTTGCCGCCGGCCGTCTCCATCCCGTCGCTAAATGTCGCCTATCATCCGCCTTGCTCCATACAGCACGGGCAGCGCATCACCACCGCGCCGCAGAGCCTGCTGCGCGAGGCGGGGTTCACTGTGCGTCTGCCGGCGGATTCGCATCTTTGTTGCGGCTCAGCCGGAACCTATAATATCTTCCAGCCGGAGATTGCCGGGCAGCTTGGCGCCCGTAAGGCGGAGACCATAACCGCGCTGAAGCCGGATGTGGTGGCCACCGGCAATATCGGCTGCGCCGTGCAGATCGGCCAGCACATGGCGACCCCCGTGGTGCATATCGTCGAGCTGCTGGACTGGGCGACCGGCGGCCCCGCCCCGGCGGCGTTCGCGCCCGCAAAAACCTGATCGACTTTTCAGCCGCCCTCCCATAAGCTGAGGGGGATGGTTTCTCGTGAGGGAATGAAAAGGGAACCGGGTAAAAATCCCGGGCTGCCCCCGCAACTGTCAGCGGTGAGCCAACCGCCAAATGCCACTGGGAAACCGGGAAGGCGGCGGCAGGCGAAGACCCGCGAGCCAGGAGACCTGCCATCAGGAAGCGTCAGCGTGAACACATCGGGCGGGGTGTCCTGGTGGGGAAGCCTTTTGCCGGGCGAGCCTTGTTTGCGATGACAACGCTTGAACGAGGCAAAAGGTTTATGGAACAAATCTTCAAGGGCGACGCCAGGCTGCGCGCCAAAATTATCTTCATTTATCTGTTTCTGGCGGCGCTGAATATCGGCGCCTGGGCCTGGGCGCTTATCTGCTTCCACAACCAGCCGGTGATGCTGGGCACGTCTTTGCTGGCTTATACGTTCGGCCTGCGCCACGCGGTGGATGCCGACCACATTGCGGCCATAGACAACGTAACGCGCAAGCTGATGCAGGAAGGCAAGCGGCCAGTATCGGTCGGGTTCTTCTTCTCCATCGGCCATTCGCTGGTGCTGCTCATCGGCGTGGTGGTGATCGCGCTTGCGGCGATGACGTTGACGGATAAGTTCAATCACTACAACAACGTCGCCAATATTTGCGGCACGCTGGTGTCCACCGGCTTTCTGCTGCTCATCGCGGCGATGAATCTGATGATTGCCGTTTCCGTTTATCGCAGCTTCAACCATGTGCGGCGCGGCGGAGCCTATGTGGATGAAGATTTCGATCTGCTGCTGAACAAGCGCGGGGTGCTGGCGCGGCTGTTTCGCCCCTTGTTCCGGCTGGTGCATGAAAGCTGGCACATGGCGCCGCTCGGGTTTTTGTTTGGCCTGGGTTTTGATACGGCAACGGAAGTCACGCTGCTCGGCATCGCTTCTACCCAGGCGGGGCATGGTATGGGGCTATGGCCGATTCTTGCGTTCCCTCTGCTCTTCGCGGCGGGCATGTCGTTCATCGACACAACCGATGGCATCATGATGCTTGGCGCGTATAACTGGGCTTTTGTGAAGCCGGTACGCAAGCTGTATTACAACCTCACCATCACGATTGTGTCCGCCATGGTGGCGCTGGTGGTCGGCGGCATCGAGGGGCTGGGGCTGATTGCCAATGAATTCGGGCTGCAAGGCCGGTTTTGGGGTGGCATCGGCGCGCTGAACAATCATTTCGGGGCGCTTGGCTATATCATCATCGGCATCTTCGCGGCGAGCTGGCTGGTCTCGGTGCTGATCTACAAGTTCAGGCGTTATGATGATATGGAGATTATGGAGTAGAGTCGCGTCAGGGGCCGGGCGTTTAAATCTGTTGCTCCACGCTGAAGGCGTAGGCAAGGAGGAGAAAAATTATAACTATGTTTGGCGGGTTTCGACCCAAACCGGTCGTTCCTAGAGCTTGGAGGTTCTCCCGATAGCAGCACTTCGTGGCGCCGGTCCACTTAAAGCCGGCTTACCCCCATGCCCACTCCATATTTTTGCGCGCTTTGGCATAATTAGGAATTTCCCTATGTTGTTGTTCCTTCTCTTGGAGTTTCATCACCGCATCTTTTACAGACTCTACCCCGGCCTCGAACATAAGCGGAAACGCTTCGACAAGGCGGGGCAGGCCAAGCACCCGACGATCGCGGAGAAACTGGATCGCGGCGGCGTGGCTGCGTCCGTGACTCCAAACACCCGGCGTTCCGCAAGATTCAGGGAAATTCAAGTTCTTTTTGATCTCTTTGATCCAGTACCAAGGCTCAGGGCGGGTGATTTTCCCATCGAGATCTATGTGCCATAATGGCAGATAGTCTCGACTATAAGGCACGACGGCGCCGTCTTCCAGAGTCCAGTATCCGTAGGGCAGCCAAAAACGGGCCGGTAGAAAATCAGGGATAGGCAAGCGCGGTGTCTGCACTTCAAAATCCGCGAGGGTTCCAATGCCGTCGTAAAATAGAACCCGTAAGGTGCCGCGCGAATCTGCACTCTTGGGAAGAAGGTACCCCTCCGAGCCGGGTTTGACGTTCCCGAACAGGCTACGGGCTTTGGATTTGACGATGGTTCCCGGCTTTCCTCGCCCCGGCGTTCCGAACACATATTCGCGCAGCGCCCTTGCTCGAAGACCAAACTGCATTTCAAGCGACAACAGAATTTCAAAAAAGCGCGCTTTGGTCAGCGCATATTGTACATCGCCAAACAGCATCCCCAAATCGTTTGCAAGTTGGTCTATGAGGGCAACCATGGCTGCTGCGTACAGATCGGCGGTCTCGGCACTTTCGCTGCGAAGGCTGGCGGCCAGCTCGTGCCAGTCGCGATAACCTGTCACGCGGGCAATAGCTTCTTGGGCGGCAGCAAGCTTTAGGTTTGAGTTCACGCGCACAAGCTGCTTTGCCGCCGCCTTGGGGCGTTCAATGTCAGAAAATTGGATTCTCACAACTGCTCTCCGTTCGGTGCATTTGCTGAGCGTGTCCACTTGGCCCGTCGCACCTTAGAAGAGGTGAAAGGGTGAGATAGAGTTCCTGCCCGGAGGCTTCGCCTATGTGGACGGCGTGGCCGGTTCAGCCGAAGTGAACAATACCGTGGTCGTTCGACGCTAGGCAAGATTATTTTACAGGTCAGCACGTCATGCCATATGGCGAATGCCTGCTTTTTATTATCCGTGTCTGTGAGAGGATCGGCAGCTTTCCCCCAACTCAGCCCTTCATCCCTGCCGCCGCAAAATATAGATATCCATAATCCATCCATATTCCGCCCGCGCGGCGGCGCGGATTTGCCTAATCTCCGGTCCGGTATCCAACAGCTTGCCGGCGCGGATCATCTGCCTCTCCATGCCCAGATACGCACCCCACCAGATGTGCACACTTTCCGGGTCCAGCACCTCAAACGCGCAGCCGGCATCCAGCATCACCACCAGCGTATCCACGCCTTCCGGCCAGCCTTGCGCGCGCAATTGCCGCCCGGTGGTAATCAAAAAGGGTTGGCCGATCTCGTTCAGCACCATCGCATGCGCCGCCGTTAGCCCCTGGATGGCGGTGATGCCGGGAATCACCCTCACCGTCACATCCAGCCGCGCCGCGATGCGCAGCGTGCTGTCAAACAGTGCGGGATCGCCCCAAACCAGCAGCGCCGCTTCGCCGCCCTCTGGCAGCTCAGCCTGTAGAACATTCCGCCAGCGGGCGGCGATGTCGTCGTGCCACGCTTCCACCCCGGCGCCGTAATCGGGGGCGGCGGCTTCGCGCGCCGGCAGATCGAATTCCACCAGCCGGGTTACCGGGTTTTTCAAAATATCAGCGCAAATCTGCCGCCGGAGATCGACGAGTTCACCTTTCTCCACGCTTTTGCGCGGAATCAGAATCAGCGACACCTCGTTGATGACGCGCACGGCCTCCAGCGTCAGATGTTCCGGGTTGCCGATGCCAATGCCGATCAGTGATATCCGCGTTGTCATGCCTTGGCCGAAATAAGATGGAAGAAACTGCCAGAAACGCGTCCGCGCCAAGAACCGGTTTCGGGCATTGTCGCGCCTTGCGCGTCTTGTACCTCGGCCAATGGTGGGTCTGGCTGTTTTAGAATGGTAGCGTAATGGAATTCGTGCCCGGCGAGGATGGCGCCCGCCCCATGCCCCGGCAGGGGGGCTTGCAGCGTGGCGCGCCGGTAGCCCAGATGCATTTTCCGCTTTTCAAAAGATGTCGCGAGCCCCAGCATTCCCGCCATCTGGTGCGCCGTGCCGTCCGCATCAACTAAAGTTTCGCCAAGCACCATGTAACCGCCGCATTCGCCATGCACCGGGCGGGTTTGGGCGAAGGCGCGCAGCCCGGTTAGAAACCGGCCTGCCGCCGCGATCCTGCCCGCGTGCAGTTCCGGGTATCCACCCGGCAGCCAGCATATATCCGCATCCTGCGCGGGGGGTTCATCCGCCAGCGGTGAGAACGGTAAAATCTCCGCCCCCGCATCCCGCCAGTTGGCCAGAAGATGCGGATAGATGAAGGAAAACGCTTCATCCCTGGCCAGGGCGATGCGTTGCCCCGGCGGGGTTGCAGGCCGCGCCGCGCCGGGCAGATTACACCCGGCGGCGGCTTCCCGTAATCCGTCCAAATCGCAATGGCGGGAGACAAGGTCAGCGGCTTCCTCCAGCAGCGCCTCCAGCCTTGGCAATTCGGCTGCCTGCACGAGGCCCAGATGCCGCTCCGGCACGGTCACGCCATCCTGCCTTGGCAGTGCGCCGAACACGCGCAAGCCAGCCTCAGCCATGCCAGCGCGCAGCAATGCCTCGTGGCGGGGGCTGGCCACCCGGTTCAGCACCACACCGGCGATGTTCACGCCCGGCCGGAACCGCGCGAACCCTGAAGCCACAGCGGCAGCGCTTTGCGCCTGGCCCCGCGCATCCAGCACCAGTACCACCGGCCAGCCCATCAGGGCTGCTATGTCCGCCGAGGCCCCGCTGCCCGTCTCACCCTTCACGGCCACGCCGTCGAACAGCCCCATCGAGCCTTCCGCCAGAGCAATCTCCGCCTCTTGCTGTGTCAGCGCTGCGATCTCCTCCGGCCCCATCGCCCAGCTATCGAGGTTGAAGCAGATGCGCCCCGTTGCGGCGGCGAGAAACGCGGGGTCGATATAATCCGGCCCGGATTTGAAGGGCTGCACGGCGATACCTTGCCGCGCCCAGACCCGCGCCAGCCCCAGCGTGACCGTGGTTTTGCCCACGCCCGAGGCCGGGGCGGCGATCAGCAGCCCCTTCATTCCGGAAAACGCGGGTTGGCGCCGGTGGGGCGGTAGCGCCGGTCGTAATCCGCCGCGTAGAGGCGCGAGCGTTCAAAATCTTCCGCCCCCAGCACGCGGCCCACCAGAATCAACGCCGTGCGGTCGATCTCGGGTGCCATCAGCGTTTCGATATTCCCCAGCGTGCCGCGCAAAATCCGTTCATCCGGCCAGGAGGCCCGCCACACCACCGCCACCGGGCAATCCGCGCCGTAAAACGGCGTCAGCTCCGCCACCACATCAGCCAGGCGATGGATGGAAAGATGCAGCGCCAGCGTCGCCCCCGTGGCGGCGAAGGCGGCCAGGCGCTCGCCCTCCGGCAAGGGCGATGCCCGCCCGCCGAGTCGCGTGAGCACCAAAGATTGCGCCACCCCCGGCAAAGTGAGTTCCGCGCCCAGGCTTGCGGCGGCGGCGGCGAAGGAGGGCACGCCCGGCGTCACGTCATACGGAATGCCAAGCGCCCGCAGCCGCCGCAATTGTTCCCCCATCGCGGACCAGACGGATAAATCCCCCGAATGCAGCCGCGCCACATCCTGCCCTTGCGCGTGGGCCGCCTGAATTTCCGCGATGATCTCATCCAGCGACATCGGCGCGGTGTTGACGATTTTCGCCCCCGCCGGGCAATGCGCCAGCACGCCTTTCGGCACCAGCGAGCCCGCATACAGGCACACGGGGGAGGAGGCGATAAGGTCCCGCCCGCGCAGGGTCAGCAAATCCGCCGCCCCTGGTCCCGCGCCGATGAAATGCACGATCATAGACTCACGCTCCATTGCACCACCGGACGCGCCGGCACCCAGCCGCGCAACCGCCCCAAAGCCTGTGCGTCCGCCACCTCCAGCCGGAGCAGCGTGCCGCCTTTTTCCGCCGCCCAGGCTGTGAACAGCGCCTCGCTTTCCAGCGTGACGGCATTGGCCACAAGCCGCGTGCCCGCGGGCGCCAGCGCCAAGAGACATTGCAGCAGCGCGGCACTCGCCCCGCCGCCGATAAACACCGCATCCGGCCGGGGCAGGGCGTCCAGCCCTTCCGGCGCTTTGGCTTCAACCATGGTGAGGCGGTCTTCCACGCCAAAGGCTTGCGCGTTGGCGACGGCGCGGGCGGCGCGAACGGGGTCTGCTTCCAGCGCGGTGGCGCGCCCGGTGGCTGAGGCGAGCAGCCATTCAATGGAAATGGAACCGGAGCCCGCGCCGATATCCCACAGATGCTCCCCAGGCCTGGGCGCCAGAGCGGTAAGCGTTAAAGCCCGGATGGCGCGCTTGGTGATCTGCCCGTCATGTTCGAATAATTCATCCGGCAGGCCGGGCGTGCGCGGCAGGCCCAGAGCCCCATGCGCTTCCACCGCCACCGCAACAGGGCCAATGCCGGGCGGCAATGCCTCCATCGCGGCGGGGCTGGCTTCCAAAATCTCCTCTCTTTCGCCGCCCAGGGCCGAGAGCCGCCAGAGCCGAGAGGCGCCGAAACCCATAACCCTCAGCCAGGCCGCGAAGGGCGCCACGGCTTCCGGCCCGCGCAGAAGGCAGATCAGCCGCGCCCCGTTCGTAAGATGCCGCCGTGCCCGGGCGAAGGGGGCCGCATGCAGGCCAAGGCAGATAGTGGTCTCCATTCGCCAGCCCAGCCGCGCGGCGGCAAAGGCAAAGCTGGAAATGGCGGGCAACGCCACCCATTCGCCCGGTTGCAGTGCCTCTGCCAGTACGTTGCCAGCGCCAAACCAGAACGGGTCGCCCGAGCAAAGCGCCACCACCTGCCGCCCCCGGCATTCCAGCAGGGGTGTCAAGGAAAACGGCACCGGCCAGGGCTGGCCGCGTTCGCCCGCCTGCGCCAAAGCCAAATGGCGCGGGCCGCCGAAGATGCGTTCCGCCGCCGCCAAAGCCGCTTTGGCCTGGGGGGTAATCAGCCCATCCTCGCCAATGCCGATGATCGTGAGCCAGCTCATGGCTTTGCCTCGCGCGCCATGGCAGAACGCGCTGCATGAGTCCTCGCATCCTCCTGCTCGGCGGCACCACCGAAGCCAGCCGTCTCGCCCGCCTTCTGGCGGAGGCGGGGGCGGATGCCGTGTTCTCCTATGCCGGGCGCACGGAAACGCCCATCCCGCAGCCTTTGCCCACGCGCATTGGCGGGTTCGGCGGGGTGGCGGGTCTGGCCGCCTATCTGCGGGGCAATGCCATCACCCATGTCATGGACGCCACGCATCCCTTCGCCGCGCAGATGAGCCGCAATGCCGTTGCGGCCTGTGCGCAAACCGGCGTGAAGCTGCTGGCGCTGGAACGCCCGGCCTGGATGCCCGGCCCCGGTGATAACTGGCGCGAGGTGGAAACCCTGGAGGATGCCGCCGCCGCGCTGCCGGTGGCGCCCACGTGTATTTTCCTCGCCATTGGCCGCCAGGGCCTGCCCGCTTTCACCCCGCGCCCGGAGCATTTTTACCTGTTGCGGCTGGTGAACGAGCCGGGCAGCGATCTGCCTTTGCCGCAAGCGGAGATCGTGCTGGCGCGCGGCCCCTTCACGCTGGAAAACGATCTCGCCTTGCTGCGGCAGCATCGCATCGGCCTCATCGTGGCCAAAAATTCCGGCGGGGCGGGCGGGTCTGCCAAGCTGGAAGCGGCCCGGCTGCTGGGCTTGCCCGTGCTGATGGTGCCGCGCCCGGCTTTGCCCGCACGGGCGGTTGTGGCCGAACCGGAAGATGCGATGCGCTGGCTTCATGGTGCAGACCGGGGCGTATAAACGAACCGCCCCGCTTTCCTGGTCTGGCTGTTGCCCACAAGCACAATGGTCCGCATATCCGCCATCTCCGGCAGCGCCTCGGCCAAAGTCATGGTCACAATCCGCTCATCCTGCGTGCTCACCGCCCGGGCGAAAATCACCAGCCGCTCCGGTTCGCATTCGGCGCGCAGCACATCCAGCACCCGCCCAAATCCCTCGGGCCGGGCTTTAGAGCGCGGGTTGTAAAGCGCCATCGCGAAATCCGCTTGCGCCGCCAGCCGCAATCGCTTCTCGATCACCGCCCAGGACTTCAGATTATTGGAAAGATTGATCGCGCAGAAATCATGCCCCAGCGGCGCGCCCGCCTTCGCCGCCGCGGCCAGCATGGCGGTGATGCCCGGCAACACGCGCACGTCCAAGCCCAACCATTCGGGCTGTTCTTCCAGCACCTCGAATACCGCCGCCGCCATGGCGAACACGCCAGGGTCGCCGGAGGATACAATCACCGCTTTCCGCCCCGAAGCCGCTAGGCGCAGCGCATGCCGGGCGCGGTCCAGTTCCTCCCGGTTGTCGGAGGCATGCAGGCTCAACCCCTCCCGTGCGGCCACACGCGCCACATAGGGCGC
>JAGWOU010000391.1 GCA_028870815.1 Rhodospirillales bacterium
GGCGATGATCTCGCGCAGATTTTCCTATTTGCCCGCTTCCCTGGCCGTTAGATATTCTCAGTAAAATTAAGATTATTTCCGCTTAGGAAAATTACGCCGAATAACGGAGCGGTTGCAGGAACGGCCGCTGTGGACCGCGCCTTTCAGCACGAGCCGCCTGAGCGCAGCCATTGCCGGCAGAAATTGCATGACTTCGCGCGGAGTTGAGGTCGATCATAGTTAATTCAAAGCGTTATCACACGGGAGTGTCCCTGGCGCGGTGCCGGGCGACAATATCCATATCGGCCAAGAGAAAGAAACCCGGTGGAAAACTATATACCGCGTTAGCCGCTATGCTAGAGCCTTCACATGACTCTAGCCACCGCTTTATCAAACGATATTCCCCCCGGCCTCGCGACGCTAAATCCAATTGAAGAGATTGCTGCGAGCCTTGGCATCCCAGATTCGGCCTTGTACCGCTATGGCCCGCATAAGGGTAAAGTCGCGCTCGATTATGCTTTGAAGGCAGCCGCGCGGCCCTCGGGAAAGCTTATCCTGGTAACCGCCATCAGCCCCACGCCGGCTGGTGAGGGCAAGACCACAACCACGATCGGCCTGGGCGATGCGTTGCGCCGGGCGGGCCACCGCACCGCCATCTGCCTGCGCGAGCCGAGCCTTGGGCCGAGCTTTGGCGCCAAGGGCGGTGCTACTGGCGGCGGTTGTGCGCAGATTGGGCCGATCGACGAGATCAACCTCCATTTCACCGGCGACCTCCATGCGATCTCCGCCGCGCATAACCTGCTCGCGGCGATGATCGACAATCATCTGTATTGGGGCAACGCGCTGGGGCTGGATCCTGCCCGGATCACTTGGCGCCGTGTCATAGATCTCAACGACCGTGCGCTGCGGGACATCGTTATTGGGCTTGGCGACGCCAATGGTCCAACACGCCAAACCGGCTTTGACATCACTGCCGCCAGCGAGGTTATGGCGGTCTTTTGCCTGGCGCGCTCGCTCCCCGAACTGGAGCAGCGGCTTGGCGATATCGTCATTGGCCGTGACAAGGCCAAGCGCCTGGTGCGGGCCAGGGAGCTTAACGCCGCAGGTGCCATGGCGGCCCTGTTGAAGGACGCATTTGCCCCTAATCTCGTGCAGACGTTCGAAGGTACGCCGGCCTTCATTCATGGTGGGCCGTTCGCGAATATCGCCCATGGCTGCAATACGCTGCTGGCGACGCAGACGGCGCTTGGTCTGGCGGATTTTGTCGTGACAGAAGCGGGTTTTGGCGCGGATCTCGGGGCTGAGAAATTCCTCGACATTAAATGCCGCCAGGGTGGGCTGGCCCCCTCTGCCTGCGTTATGGTCGCAACCGTGCGCGCGCTGAAGATGCATGGTGGCGTGGCGTTGCGCGCCCTGGCTGAAGAGAACGTCGACGCGGTGAAAGAGGGCTGTGCAAATCTGCTTCGCCACGTTGAAAATATGAGCAAATTCGGCCTTAACACCGTGGTCGCAATCAACCGTTTTGCGAGTGACACGCGGGCTGAACTGGAGATGATTCAGCAGGTATGTGCCAATGCCGGTGTGCGCGCAATTTCTTGCGAGCATTTTTCGCGGGGTAGTGCCGGAGCAGCAGATCTCGCGCAGGCGGTTGTCGAACTCGCTGAGGCAGGTGCCGCCTTCACGCCGCTCTATCCTGATGACATGCCGCTGGAGAGCAAGATATCCGTTATTGCCAAGAGCATTTATGGCGCGGCCGATGTCCAGCTGGAGTCGCGTGCCGCGGCGCAATTGCGTGAAGTCTCCGATGCCGGATTCGCGCATTTGCCGGTTTGCATGGCCAAAACACAATATAGTTTTTCGGCGGACCCGGCAGCGCGCGGTGCGCCGTCAGGTTTCACCTTGCCCATCCGCGAAATCCGACTTTCGGCTGGGGCCGGCTTCATTGTTGCTTTGTGCGGCGACACCGTCACCATGCCCGGCTTGCCGCGCCGCGCCGCCGCCGAAGATATTTTTCTTGACGCCGACGGCGAGATTAATGGCCTCACGTGAATGAATGCTACCGCGATGGAAAGGAGTTTACCGCAGCCGATCGCCGTTCGGTTCCTGGTTGCCTTTTTATTTTTTTAGCAAGAACCTAAATCTTTCCGCCATGCGTGTGCTGCTGATCGAGGATGACGCGTTAATCGGCAAGGGGCTGGAGGCCGCATTGAAGGCAGCTGGCATGACGGTGGATTGGGTCCGCGATGGCCTCTCTGCCCAGGAGGCGCTGCGCGATACGGCTTATGCGATTGCGTTGCTGGATCTCGGCTTGCCAGCGATGGACGGCATGGCAGTGCTGGAAT
>JAGWOU010000392.1 GCA_028870815.1 Rhodospirillales bacterium
AAAAGCCAGGGAGAGGTCAAAACATGGGTCAGTTCTCAGTGAAAATTCCGCTCCAAAAGGGTCAATTCTCAATGGCAATCAACACCCTAGAGCGCATTTTCGCTGAAATACATGTGCAAGGCAGCTATTCGGCCGGTGAGGAGCTTGCCAAAGCAATCCAACTCGACATGATTTATGCCCCAGAGCCGCCATTCAACGCTGGCATCCCAGACATGGCACCGGTCCTGGCGCGGGTGTTGCGGTCAGTCGCGGAACTCACTTCCAGGCGTGAAAGCACTGCAAAGCAGGTGGAGACTAGACTCGGAATCGATGTGAAGTAAGGTGGTCTTGGGGAAATGAACGAGACGTTCCCAGCTTGCTTCCGATGTAGTGTGATAGCCTATGGCTTCTCATGATACAATTCGGGCGCTCTGAGGGCGGCGTTCTGAAACCCATCTGGCCGCTTGTTGGTTAACCTGGAGTCCCTGCTGACTAAGCACAAACCGCTTCACTACATTGGGCGCCAACATGCCAGCGGTCGAGATCTAGGCCTATCCGATCGCCTATGCGCCGGCAAAGCGTTGAACCGAGTGCCGCTACAGCGCTCCACGGGCTGGGCAAGACACGCCGTTGGCCCGTGCTCGGCCCACTGGGCACTTATGGCTGAACTGATTGCGGAGATGGGCGAAAATTTCAGAGAGGCATAGGCGCTCGTGGAAGGGGCCAGTTCCTGGCGCCGCTAAACTCAGTTTCGCGCGGCTGGAACCGAAACTCGAAGCGCCCTGGTATGATGATGCTAAAGCTGACATCCCGATCGAATAAAAGAGCCTTGTCACATTCTTCGGGGCTGCCTCGTCTTATCTGCGCAAACCGCAAATAGGAGTGATATTGTGGAATCCCGCATCGATTATTTTGCAGCCGCACCCGAGGTTATGAAGGCCATGCTGGCGCTTGAGAAGGCCGTGGTGACTTCGGGCCTGGAGAAGAGCTTGATCGAGTTAGTTAAGACCCGCGCGTCACAGATTAATGGCTGTGCCTTCTGTATTGATATGCACACGAGGGACGCCATGAAGGGCGGCGAGACAGTGACCCGCCTGCTTCTTTTGGACGCCTGGCGCGAGGCGCCGTTTTACAGCCCGCGTGAACGGGCGGCCCTGGCTTGGACCGAGGCGTTGACGCTCATTTCCGAAACCCATGCCCCGGATGAGGATTGGACTGCCTTGAAGCTTGAGTTTACCGAGGCGGAGATCGTGAAGCTTTCTCTACTCATCGCGACGATCAATGCCTGGAACCGGCTGGCCATCGGCTTCCGTTCTGTGCCTGTGGGCAGATAGAAGATGGATGCGGCGGCGAGCTTCCTTCCGTATCGGGCGGCACTAGTCGGTCTCGCCTACCGGATGACAGGCTCGCGCGCGACGGCCGAAGATATAGCGCAGGAGGTTTTCCTTCGGTGGGAAGGAGCGGAGCGGGCTGAGATTTCGCTCCCCCGCGCTTGGCTGATGAAAGCAGCGGCACGGCTGGCCCTTGATCACCTGAAATCGGCTCAGGTTCGGCGAGAAGCGTATGTCGGCCCCTGGCTGCCAGAACCAGTGCTAGAAGAACAGGTCGCGCCGCAAGAGGAAGCGTGGGCGCGGGCTGAGAGCGTGTCATTTGCCTTTCTTCTCACCCTTGAGCGGCTCTCGCCACCGGAGCGGGCCATTTTCATCCTGCATGATCTGTTCGACATGCCGTTCAACGAGCTGGCATCCCTTCTCCAAAAATCTGAGGCGGCGTGTCGGCAGCTGGCGGTACGCGCCCGCCAGCGTCTTGGCGAATCAAAGCCGCGCCAAGAGGTTTCGGAAGCGGACGGCGCGCGGTTGGCGAAAGCCTTTCTGGCAGCGACCCAGACCGGCGATGAGGTGGCCTTACGCGACCTGCTTGCCGAAGATGTAGTTTTGCACACCGACGGAGGCGGCATCCGTCCGGCGGCTCTCAATCTCATCTATGGCGCCGAAAAAACAGCGCGCATGCTCGCGCGGCTTGCAGTGAAGAAGGTGAGCACGTCGATCTCGCTATATTGCGGCCTCATCAACGGGATGCCTGGGTTCGTCACGAAGGAACCAGATGGCTTGCCTCAGGTAACAATCCTGGAGGTAGCGGGCGCGGGTATCGTGGCGGTCTATATAATTCGAAATCCCGAGAAGCTTGGCGCGATCGCTGTGGCGCTCATCAACCGATAGCTTACATACCTCGTTAAAAAATGGCCTGGTATGGGCGATTTGTTTGTCGGGCAGTTAAAAAGACTGTTCATGACTTAGGCTTTTGTAAAGCAATGAAATCACCCAAGATCAATAAAGTCAAA
>JAGWOU010000393.1 GCA_028870815.1 Rhodospirillales bacterium
GGAATCACCTCCGCGCCCAGCTCGAACAACGCGGCGGGGGCCACCCGGTAGGCGGCGCCATGGGCGCAATCCAGCACAATCCGCAGGCCATCCAGCCGCAGGCCGCGCGGCAGCGAGAATTTCGCGGCTTCGATATAGCGCCCGGCGGCATCCACCAGGCGTGAGGCGCGGCCAAGCCCCGAGGGCGGGGCCAGGCGCGCGGAGAGGTCTTCGGCCATCAGCGCCTCGATTTCGGCCTCCGCCTCGTCTGACAATTTCGAGCCATCCGGCCCGAACAACTTGATGCCGTTATCCTCATACGGGTTGTGCGAGGCGGAGATAACCACGCCCAGATCCGCCCTTAAGGAGCGGGTGAGCATGGCGATGGCCGGGGTGGGCAGCGGCCCCGCCAGCGTTACGTTCATGCCCGCCGAGATGAACCCGGCGGTGAGGGCGGGTTCCAGCATGTAGCCTGAAAGCCGCGTATCCTTGCCGATGATCACGCGGTGCCGGTGCTCGCCCCGGGTGAAAAGCAGCCCGGCCGCCTGGCCAAGCTTAAGCGCCACCTCCGCCGTCATCGGCGCGGTGTTGGCGGTGCCGCGAATCCCGTCTGTGCCGAACAGGCGGCGCTGGGGCTTTTTATCCATTCTCTCTCTCAATCAGTCTCTGCCAGACGCGCAAGGCTTTTACGGTTCCCGCCACGTCGTGCACCCGCAATATATGCGCCCCTTGCGCCACGGCATAGATTGCCGCCGCCAGGCTCTCCGGGTCACGGCTTCCGGCATGGGGCTCACCCGAGATTTCGCCCAGAAAACGCTTGCGGGAGAGGCCGATAAGCAGAGGATGGCCGAGGGCGGCCAGGTGTGCGGTGGCGTGCAGCAGTGTTATATTCTGCGCGCCGCGCTTGGCGAAGCCCAGGCCTGGGTCCAGGCAGATATTTTCCGGCTTTACTCCCGCCGCCAGGGCGGAAGCTAGCGCCTGGGCAAGCTCGGCTTCCACTTCCGCCGCCACATCATGATAAATCGCGCAGTCGTTCATCGTCGCCGGAGTGCCGCGCATATGCATCAGCACCACTGGGCAGCCTCGTTGCGCTACCAAGGGCAGGGCGGCGGGGTCGTGCCGCAGGCCCGATATGTCGTTCACGATCTTTCCGCCCGCCTCCAAGGCAGCGTTCATAGTCGCGGCATTGCGCGTGTCGATGGAAATCACCGCACCCTCGGCGGCCAAAGCGCGGATAACCGGCACGATCCTGTCAATTTCCAGATTAACGGGAAGCGGCTGCGCGCCAGGGCGGGTGCTTTCGCCGCCGATATCCAGAATATCGGCCCCCGCCGCGCGCATGCGCTTTCCCGCCGCGATGGCGGCGTCCGGGCTAAAATGCAGCCCGCCATCGGAGAATGAATCCGGCGTGACGTTGAGAATCCCCATCACCAGCGGCCGGTCCAGCCGCAACCCCGCCCATTCCGTCAGTTGAAGCGTCATGCCCGCCCCTATCACGCCGCGCCGCGCCGGGGCTATAGAGGTTCACGGAGGTATGGCATGACGGCGAGGCTTTATCTGGGAACGGCGCGTTATTCGTCCTGGTCGTTGCGCGGTTGGCTGTTGGTGCGGCTTTCCGGTTTGCGGGCGGAGGAGGTTTTTGTGCCGCTTGCGGGCGGGAACTCGCCGGAGGTGAAGAAGGTTTCACCCAGCGGCCTGGTGCCCTGCCTTGAGCATGACGGCGCGAAGATTTGGGAAAGCCTCGCCATCGCGGAGTATTGCGCGGACATCAATCCGGCCCTGTGGCCCGCCGGGCGCGTGGCAAAGGCGCGGGCGCGGTCCATCGCCGCCGAGATGCACGCCGGGTTCAGGGCGCTGCGCCTGGCCATGCCGATGGTGCTGGGCCGGGCGGATTACGCCGGGCTGGGGCAAAACCCGGAGAGCCTGGCCGATATCGCGCGGATCGAGGCGATCTGGGTGGAAACCCGGGAGGAATTCGGCGGCGGCGGACCGTATCTGTTTGGCGCGGATTTCAATGCGGCGGACGCGATGTATGCCCCCGTGGTGGCGCGGCTGCTTACCTATGCGCCGCCGCTCTCGGCGGGTACGAAATCATATTGCGATGCCGTGCGGGCGCATCCCCTGGTTGCCGAATGGTATGATATCGCGGCAAAAGAACCCCAGTCCTGGCAACTTGAGAAATATGAAAGTCTCGCATGAAGCTTCGTGATCTGATGCTGGCTGCTCCCCTGCTGCTTGGCGCCGCCCCCGTATTTGCCGACACCACAACACCTCTCGTGAATATCAGGGTGGATCACGGCTCGGTTTGGCAGGCCATCGGCAAGCAGAATTCCACCGAA
>JAGWOU010000021.1 GCA_028870815.1 Rhodospirillales bacterium
GGACGCCGCGTGGTCACGTTAAAGGCGCGGGACTACGCGGCCTACAAGCCCCAGCTCATGGCCCCGGTGCTGGAAAGTTTTCACAGCCTCGCCGCCGCGCATGATCTCGTCATCGTCGAAGGCGCCGGCAGCCCGGCGGAGGTGAATCTCCGCGCCAACGACATCGCCCATATGGGCTTCGCCCAGGCCGCCCGCGTGCCGGTGGTGCTGGTGGGGGATATCGACCGGGGCGGGGGGATTGCGCAGATCATCGGCACGCAAGCCGTGCTGACCCCGGAGGACGCGGCCCTGGTGAAGGGCTTCATCGTGAATAAATTCCGGGGCGATCCGCAATTGTTCGATTCTGGTTATGAATTTATCCAGACTCATACGAAATGGCGTGGCTTCGGCGTGGTGCCTTACTTTCCAGACGCCGCCCGCCTGCCCGGGGAGGATGCGCAGGATCTCCGCCGCGCCCGCCCGGTGGTGTCCTCGCCAGGAGCCGTGAAAATCGCGTGTCTCGCCCTCTCCCGCATTGCCAATTTCGACGATCTGGACCCGCTGCGCGCGGAGCCGGGGGTGGAGCTGGTGCTGGTGGAACCCGGCCAGGCCATCCCCGGCGATGCGGCCTTGGTGATTATCCCCGGCAGCAAATCCACGCGCGGAGACCTGATGTTTCTGCGCGCCCAGGGCTGGGATATCGATTTGCTGGCCCATAACCGGCGCGGCGGGCGCATTCTCGGCCTGTGCGGCGGTTATCAGATGCTGGGGCGGGTTGTTGAAGACCTGCAAGGCTTGGAAGGCCCGCCGGGCGCGGCACCGGGGTTGGGGCTTTTGGATATTTCCACTCGCATGGAACCGCAGAAGCAACTTGGCTTGGTGCAAGCCGTGCATGCGGCCAGCGGCCGTTCTGTTTCGGGTTACGAAATTCACCTTGGCCAGAGCCAGGGGCCGGACGCGGCACGCCCCTTCGCCCATGTGAGGGATAGAATGGGGGAAAAGCCAGATGGCGCGGTGTCAGCGGATGGGCTGGTAATGGGCAGCTATCTGCATGGGCTGTTCCACGAAGATGCGTTCCGTGCCGCCTTCCTGGCCAGCCTGGGCGCGGAGGTGGCGGCACGCACCCACGGTGCGGAGATCGAGGCCGCGTTGGACGGGCTAGCCGCACATCTGGAAACGCATCTAGACGTAGACGGGCTATTTTCGCTCTAATTCATTGATTCAGAGGCGGATTCAGACATGAGAGCGATCGCCGGGGCGATTCGATCTCATGTCATCCGGCTCTAGCGCCGTTCCCACACAGTATCTTCATTCCTCTGCCATTCCGCCCGGTGCAGCAGTGGCGTGTCGTCGGTGAAGGCGGGTTTGCCGATGCAGAGATAGGCGGAAAACTCCCAGTGTTCCGGCACGCCGAACAGGCGCTCCATCACGCGTGGCTCCAGGATCGAAACCGCCCCCACGCCCAGATTTTCCGCCCGCGCCGCCAGCCAGAGGGCGAAGATCGCCATGGCGGTGGATTGCTGTAACGTCAGTTCCATGGTGGCGCGGCCGAGGCGGTGCCCGGCCTCCGGGTCGGTCTCGGTGAACACCGCGAGTTGCACGGGGGCAGCGTCCAGCCCGGCCAGTTTCAGTTTGGCGTAGGCTGCCGCCTGCTCGCCCTCATAGGTGGCGGCGGCGTTCTGGTTGCAGCGGGTGAATTCCGCCCGCACGGCTTTGCGTAAATCCGGGTTGTCCACGCGGATCATCCGCCAGGGCCGCGCATTGCCGACAGAGGGGGCATGGTCCATCGCCAGGCGCAGCCGTTCCAGCATGTCTTCCGGCACAGGGTCGGTCAGGAAATGCCGCACATCCCGCCGCCAGAGCATGATCTCGGTTAGGGTTTCGGCCTGTTCGGCGGTGAACTCCATTATGCCTCCAAGAGCGTGGTACCCAGCCGCTCCCATTCCGCCTCGGTGCCCGGCATGCCAAGGCGGATCCAGCTGCCGGAATAAGGGAAGATGCGCGACCAGATATGATGCGCCGCCAGCTTGCTTTGGGCAGCAGCGGCGTCTGGCGTGTCATAGAGCCGGAACAGGCAGGTGCCGCCGGCTATCTTCCAGCCCGCCAGCCCGGCCATCCGGTCAATCCGGTCAATTTCGCTCATCAGCCGCTGGGTGGTGGCCTGCGCCCAGGCGGTATCGGCCAGCGCCGCCGCGCCGATCTCCAGCGCCGGGCCGCAGACCGGCCAAGGGCCTGCAATTTGCGAGAGGGCGGCGATGTCCGCCTCGCACCCCAGGGCGAAACCCAGCCGCATGCCCGCCAGACCGTAGAACTTGCCGAAGGAGCGCAGCACCACCAGCCCCTCGCGGCCAGCCTCCGGCGCCAGGGAAAGTTCGGGGTAGGGGTCGCCGAAGCTTTCATCCACCACCAGCCGCCCGACCTGGGGCAGCAGCGCCAGCAGCGATTGCGGATCGTGATAACGGCCATCCGGGTTATTCGGATTCACGATAACCGTGAGGTCCGCCCCGGCGGTCTCCTCCGCCGTCGCGGCTTCCTCCACCTGCCAGCCCATGGCCCGCAAGGCGGCCGCATGCTCGTTATAGGTGGGGGACATGATCTTCGCCCGGCCCGGCTTGGAGAGCAGCGGGATTGACTGGATGGCGGCCTGCGCCCCGGCCAGCGGCAGCACCGCACCCTTTGTGCGGTAGGCGGCGCGGGCGGCTGCGATCAGCTTCGCGGTGGCGCTGGCGGTGGGCAGGGCGGTCCAGGCTTCCGGGGAGATGGCGGGCACAGGGTAAGGCTGGCGGTTGATGCCGGTGGAAAGGTCGATCCAGCCCTCCCGCGTGCCGCCATATTGCTGGATCGCCGCGTCCAGATTTCCCCCATGGTCTCGTTTCATCTCAAGCCTCTATAAAGCGGCGGCCAGGGCCAGACAGGCGGCGGCTACAAGCAGCATCCGCCGGTACAGGGCCAGCCCCGCGATAATATCCTGCGCCCCCGGGTCGCGGCCTGCGGCGTTGATCCAGGGTTCGTTCGCGGTCTCGTTGCCGTAAATGCGCGGGCCGGACAAGCGTATGCCCAGCGCCCCAGCCATGGCGGCCTCCGGCCAGCCGCCATTGGGGGAGCGGTGGTGCCGTGCATCGCGCCAGGCGGTGCGCAGGGCGGTGGCTTTGTCCCGCGCCGCGAGGGCGAAGAGCAAGGCGGTGAGGCGGGCGGGGAGGAGGTTGGCGATGTCGTCAATCCGCGCGGCGGCCCAGCCGAAGGCGAGATAGCGGGGCGAGCGGTGGCCGATCATCGAATCCAGCGTGTTGATGGCCTTGTAGGCGGCGATGCCGGGCAGGCCGAAGAGCGCGCCCCAGAAAAGCGGGGCGATGATGCCGTCCGATGCATTCTCCCCCAGGCTTTCCAAGGCGGCACGGGCGATGGCGGGGGCGTCCAGCGTTTCCGGGTCGCGGCCCACGATCATGGAGACGGCGCGGCGCGCGGCGGGGATATCCCCCCTGCCCAATGGCTTGGAAACGGCGGCGACATGCTGGTGCAAGGCCCGCGCGGCGATGAGCGGCCAGGCCAGGATGGCCAGGAGCAGCGTATTCGCCAGCCCATGTGACAGCAAGGCTTGCAGCAGGGCAGAGATGGAGATGGCGAGCAGGATGGCCAGCAGCGCCGTGGCCAACCCGGCCAAGCGGCGGCGGGAGTCGCTGCCATGGTTCCAGCGTGTCTCCAGGGCCGAGACCAGCGCGCCGCACCAAGTGACCGGGTGGCCGATGCGGCGATAAAGCGCATCCGGCCAGCCGATAGCGGCGTCGAGCCCCAAAGCCAGGAGCATGGCGGCGGGAAAATTCATGGCGCCAGCGCCAGATTCACGAAGCCGATGGACCAAGCGTCCTCCAGCAGCGTGAGCAGGGTGGCGGAGAAAGGCGCGATTTCGAAGGCGAGGCCCTGGGTGGCGTCACCCAGTGCCAGGCCGATGGCGGCGCGGATGACGCCCGCATGAGTGATGATGATCCCGGGGCCTTGGGGCGCGATCTCTGCCAGGGCGGCGTGGGTGCGGGTGGCGACCTCTAAAAACGTCTCACCGCCGGGCGGGCGGTGGGCGGCGAGGTCGGCGCGGCGCAAGGGGCCGAGATCCGGCAAGGTGGCGGCTTCTTGCCCCTCCCACGCGCCGAAATGCTGCTCCCAGAGGCGGGAATCCTCGGTTATGGCCGTATCAGGCAGCAGGGCCTCGGCGGTTTGGCGGCAGCGCAAGGCGGGGCTGCTGAACAGGTTGCAGGAGCCGGGCAGCAGGCAAGCGAGCTGCCCGCGCGCCTGGGCCAAGGTGGCAGCGGCGGGCAGCGTGGCCGGAACATCCAGCCGCCCGGCCAAGCGCCCGGCGGCGGCTGAACGCGCGTGGCGGATAAGCAGCAGGCGGGCGGGGGGCGAAGCGGCCATGGCGCAGCCTGTTTGCCGGAACCGCGTGCCGCCCGCCAGCCATTAGAGTTTCATGAAGAGGTGGCAAGCTGCCGGATACGCCGCCATTCCGCCCCTAAATCTTTCTGGAAAGCTATTCTTTACGCGGGAGATTTAAATGCGTCTGTTGTTGATTATTCTGCTGATTCTACTGTTGCTCGGCGGTGGCTGGGGCCTGCATGGCGGGCTGTTCGTTGGCTCTGGCGGAATTTATTATGGCGGCGGCCTGGGTATCGCCTTGCTCGTCATTCTGGTGCTGCTGATCCTTTAGGGCCGACTGGCCTTTTCAACCCCGCCGAATGGTGATTGGTATGGGCCTGGGAAGAAGCCATGGTCATACTCATCACCGGCGGGGCGCGCTCCGGCAAAAGTATTTACGCCGAGGGCAGGGCGCTGGCCTTGCCCGGCATGCCGCATTACATCGCCACCGCTGAGGCGGGCGATGAGGAGATGGTGGCGCGAATTGCGGCGCATCGCGCGCGGCGCGGGAGCGGCTGGCGCGAGACAGAAGCACCGCTGGATTTGCCCGGCGCCCTGGAAGCAACAAATGGCGCGGGGCCGAGGCTGGTGGATTGCCTCACCCTGTGGCTCTCTAATGTGATCTTCGCGAACATGGATGTGCCGGCGCAGGCGGCGCGGCTTTTGGCTGCGTCCAAGCGTCAAACCTCTCCGGTGATTTTCGTGACCAATGAGGTCGGCATGGGGATTGTGCCGGACAATGCGCTCGCCCGGCGGTTCCGGGACGAAGCGGGGCGGCTGAATCAGGAGATCGCGGCGCTGGCGGATGAGGTGCAACTCGTCGTTTCCGGCTATCCGATGCGTGTGAAATGATGATTGGACGATGATGAGCACTTCTCTGTTTCCTGTTGACTCTTTCGCCGCGCTGCGCGCCGGCCTGCGCGCTTTGCCGGTGTTTGACGAAAAGGCCGCCGCCGCCGCCATGGCCCGTCAGGGGCAGCTGACCAAGCCGCCCGGCTCGCTGGGCCAGCTGGAGGATGTGGCGATGTTCATGGCGGGCTGGCGCAAGGCGGAGCGCCCGCGGATCGGCTACGCGCAGGCGCTGGTGTTCGCGGGCAATCATGGTGTGTGCGCACAGGGGGTGAACCCGTATCCGCAGGAAGTCACCGTGCAGATGGTGGCGAATTTTCAAGCCGGTGGTGCGGCGATCAACCAGCTCTGCCGGGCCAGCGGGGCTGTGCTTTCGGTGTTGGCGCTGGAGTTGGAGCGCCCGACTGGGGATTTCACGCAGGGCCCAGCGATGAGCGAGGCCGAGGTGCTGGACGCGATGGCGCAAGGTGCTGCCGCCGTGGATCCGCAGGCGGATATATTGCTGCTGGGCGAGATGGGCATTGGCAATTCCACTGTGGCGGCAGCCTTGGCGGCGGCTTTGTTTGGCGGCGCCGTGGTGGATTGGGTGGGGCCTGGCACGGGCGCGGACGCGGCGGGCATGGCGCGGAAGGTGGCGGCGATAGAGGCAGGATTGGCGCGGCACGCGGCGGCGCTGCAAGACCCGTTTTTGGTGCTGGCGGCGTTTGGCGGGCGCGAGCAGGCGGCTTTGTGCGGGGCCATTCTGGCGGCGCGGATGCACCGGATCCCCGTGCTGCTGGACGGGTTTATCTGCACCGCCGCCGCCGCCGTGCTGGAGGCTTTGGGCGTGGGTGCGCTGGCGCATTGCCTGGCCGCGCATAAAGGGGCTGAGCCCGGCCATGCGCGGCTGCTGGACAAGATCGGCAAGGACCCGCTGCTGGCGCTGGGCATGCGCCTGGGCGAAGGCAGCGGCGCGGCCGTGGCGCTGGGCGTGGTGCGCGCGGCGTTGGAGGCGCATAATGGTATGTCCACCTTCGCAGAGGCCGGTGTTTCTGGGGCATGACCCCGCTTGGCCGCCGTTGGGCTGAGGCGCGGCTGGCCTTTATGCTGCTAAGCCGCCTGCCAATGGGGCGGATGGACGCGCCGCCGCCCATGGCGGACGCGGTGTGGGCATACCCGCTGGTGGGGCTGGCGGTGGGTGCGGTTTCAGGGCTGGTATTCGGGTTGGCGGTATGGGTCGGGCTGCCGCCCTTGGCGGCGGCGCTGCTGGCGGTGGGCGCCAGCGCAGGGCTTACCGGGGCGATGCACGAGGACGGGCTGGCGGATCTGGCGGACGGGTTTGGCGGTGGGCGCGACAAGGCGCGCAAGCTGGAGATCATGCGCGACAGCCGGATCGGCAGCTATGGTGTTGTGGCTCTGGTGCTGGTGTTGGGGCTGCGGGTGGCCTGCCTGGCGGCGTTGCCCGCACCGGGCATGGTGATGCGGTTGGCGGCGATTGGGGCGTTGAGCCGCGCGCTTTTGCCGGTGGTGATGCTGGCCCTGCCGCCGGCGCGGGATGACGGTTTGGGGCAGGCGGTGGGAAGCCAGCTGGCGCTGGGCCCGGCATTGGCGGGGCTGGCGCTGGCGGGGGTGGTGGCATTGCTGCTTCTGCCAAACTTGCCGGTGGTGGCGGTGATGGCACTGGTGGCGGCTGGTGTTTGCGCGCTGGCGAAGCGGCAGATTGGCGGCTTTACCGGCGATGTTTTGGGTTCTGTGCAGGTTTTGGCCGAATCCGCCGGGCTTTGCGCCCTGGCCGCGCAATTTCACCCCTGAAACTTGGTGGCGGCGCGGGCGCGCGCTTGGTATGGTTGCGACCGGACCGAGTCTCCGCCCTGGCGGCCGGCCCGCAGACCGAGGAAGACGAGATGGACATTCAAGCGGATTTTCACGGCTCCCACCCCTCTGTTCTGGAGACGATGGCGCCGATTTCCGCGCAGATTTGGGATGCAAAATACCGGCTGAAGGACGCGGCCGGTGCGCCGGTGGATGGCAGCGTGGAGGATATGTGGCGGCGCGTGGCGCATGCCCTGGCGGAAGTTGAGGCTGAGCCCGCGAAATGGGAAGCGCCGTTTTATGAGGCGCTGGAGAATTTCCGCTTCATCCCCGCCGGGCGCATTCTCTCCGGTGCCGGCACGGCGCGGCGGGTGACGTTGTTCAACTGCTTCGTGATGGGCGATATCGAGGACGATCTTGGCCAGATCTTCGCGCATCTGCGCGAGGCGGCGCTGACCATGCAGCAGGGCGGCGGGATCGGGTACGACTTCTCCTCGCTGCGCCCCAAGGGCGCGCTGGTACACGGTGTGGGCGCGGATGCCTCCGGCCCGCTCTCCTTCATGGATGTTTGGGATTCGATGTGCCGCACCATCATGTCCGCTGGTGCGCGGCGCGGTGCGATGATGGCGACGATGCGCTGCGACCACCCGGATATCGAGGAGTTCATCGCCGCCAAGCGCGAGAAGGGGCGCCTGCGCAATTTCAATCTTTCCGTGCTGGTGACTGATGATTTCATGAAGGCGGTGGAGCTGGATACCGCCTGGGACTTGAAATTCAATGGCCAGGTTTACCGCAGCTTACGCGCCCGCGAGCTGTGGGACAGGATTACCCGCGCGACTTACGAATATGCCGAGCCGGGGGTGATTTTTATCGACCGGATCAATGCGCGCAATAATCTGTATTATTGCGAAACCATCCACGCCACCAACCCATGCGGCGAGCAGCCGTTGCCGCCTTATGGCGCGTGTTTGCTGGGTTCCATTAATCTGGCGCGGCTGGTGCGCGAGCCGTTTACCGGCGAGGCGGAAATCGACGAGGCGGAATTGGCGGCGCTGGTGGGTACGGCCATCCGCATGATGGACAATACCATCGACGCTTCCGGTTTTCCGCTGGAGCAGCAACGCAAAGAGGCGGATGCGAAACGGCGCATTGGCCTCGGCATGACCGGGCTTGCCGATGCGCTGATGATGTGCGGGCTGCGCTATGGTTCGGTTGAGGCCGCCGCGCAGGCGCAGAAATGGGCAGCGCAGGTGGAGCGGGCGGCGTATCTGGGCTCTGCGAAACTTGCAACGGAAAAGGGCGCGTTTCCGCTTTTCGACCGTGCGAAATATCTGGCGGGCGAGACCGTGCGGGCGCTTGACGACGATGTGCGCGACGCGATCGGCAAGCACGGCATCCGCAACGCGCTGCTGACCTCGATCGCGCCCACCGGCACGATCTCGCTGGTGGCGGATAATGTGTCCTCCGGCGTGGAACCGGTTTTCGCACTGGCCTATACGCGCAAGGTTTTGCAGCGCGACGGCACCCGCCGCGAGGAGGAGGTGACCGATTACGCGCTGCGGCTATGGCGCACGAAATTCGGAGAGTCCGTGGCCTTGCCTGAATATTTCGTGACGGCGCAGGATTTGACGCCGGCCGAGCATGTGCGCATGCAGGCCGCCGTGCAGCGCCATGTGGACAGCGCGATTTCAAAAACCGTGAATGTGCCGGCGGATATCAGTTTTGAGGCGTTCCAGGAGGTGTATCTCGACGCGTATCGCAGCGGCTGCAAGGGCTGCACAACCTACCGGCCGAATGATGTGACCGGATCGGTGTTGGAAGTTACGCCGGTTGCCGGTGAGAAGCAGGCTGCACCCAAGCCGCGCGGCGAGGAGTATGGGCCGGAATTGCTGGTGCGGGCGGACCGGCTGCTGGGCGCCACTTACAAGCTGCGTTGGCCGGATAGCGAGCACGCCATGTATGTGACGATTAATGACATTGAGCAGGATGGCGTGCGCCGGCCTTTCGAGGTTTTCGTGAACTCGAAAAATCTGGAGCATTATGCCTGGGTTGTGGCGTTGACCCGGATGATCTCGGCGGTGTTCCGCCGTGGTGGTGAGGTTGCGTTTGTTGCTGAGGAACTCAAGCAGGTTTTCGACCCGAGGGGCGGGCAATGGGCGCAAGGGCGCTATGTGCCCTCGCTGGTGGCGGCGATTGGCGACGTGATCGAGCGCCACATGATCGAGACCGGGTTTTTGGTGATGGAAGACGATCGGCTGCCGGTGAAAGGCAAGAAGATGCACGAGGAAGCTTCGCCTTTTGGAAGTTTGTGCCCGAAATGCAGTCAACCCGGCCTGGTGCGCGAGGCGGGTTGTTTAAGCTGCCTGCACTGCGGCTGGTCGAAATGCGGGTGAGCTTACAGGGCTGAATAGCGCAATTCGATTTCGCCGTTCATTGTCTCTCCTGGTTCCAGAATCACTAGGTCGTGCCTGTTGGTTTCCGTCATTCGGTTCACCGCGTCGTTCAAATGAGTGACCGGTTCGAAGGCGAAAAAGGGATTGCCCGGCGGGGTGTACAACACGCAATGGCCAAATACCGGACTGGCTTTGATGTGCAGGCTGTGACCTGCTTCCGGGAAGGAGAGCAGGCTTTCGCCGGTCCAGCCCTCGAAGCAATTGTCGAACGCCTTGGCGTCCAGTCTGTAGCCTTGCGCCAGCGCCGTGCGGTATTGGGTGGTGGGGGTTGAGGGCAGGCCGTCGGCACCGTTTTCCCACATTTGCCCGGCGGTGAATTTCACCGATGTTTCACCTTGGCGGGGAAAGTAAAGATGATGTCCGAATCCGGCGGGAAAACGCCGTGCATCGGTGTTCCGGAGGCTGAGGCCAATGCGCAGCGCGGTATCCGTGACTTCGTAAACCTGTTCGGCTTCGTAGGCGAAGGGAAAGAAAGGTATGTCCTGCCTGTCGGGCGAGTAGGGCAGGCGCAGCACCACGCGGGAGGTGGTTGATTCGGCAATATCCCAGGCAGCGTAAAGCGCGTTGCCGTGCATGGCGTGGCGCGTTTCTTTCATGTCGCGCGGCAGGGTGTAGTCCACGCCATCGAATTTGAAATGCCCGCCCGCGATGCGGTTGGAGAAGGGGATGAGCGGGAAGGAGGCAAGCTGCCGGGCGGGGATGCCGCCATCGGTTCCCGGCATATCGTCACGCAGCAGCCCCGTGGCGCCATGGTGCCACGCGAAGATCGCGCCGCCGGTCTCGGGCGCGATTTCCAGCCGCATCGGGCCGAGGGACAAGGTGAGCAGCTTCATGGTTTTCCCTTCAGGTGCCGGGGTGGCGCGTGGTTGTCGCCAGTCTCGGGTTTATATCTGACCGTGCCGGGTGGGTTGCAAGCCGTCCGGCGGGATGTGGCCCGAAAGGTTGCATCATTTGACCCTTGGGTCCATTTTAAGGTCGAGCGTAGCCCGCGACGGAATGGTGGGCGCGGGTTGAATTTTTGATGCGAAATGAGGAGACGGGGATGGCGTCCTTGCCAAGCGAAATGGATGTGGCCGAGGCGCGCGGGGCTGGTGGGCCGGAGATTTTGAGCCTTGGCCGTCGCCCCACACCCGCGGCCGCGGCGGGCGAGGTGCTGATAGAAGTTGCTGCGGCCGGAGTGAACGGCCCGGATATGATGCAGCGCAAGGGCCTGTATCCGCCGCCGGCGGGGGCATCTGACCTGCTCGGTCTTGAAGTTGCCGGTACGATCGTCGCGATTGGCGAGGGTGTGAGCGACTGGCGTGTGGGAGATAGCGTGACGGCGCTGACCAATGGTGGCGGCTATGCCGATTACTGCGCGGTTGATGCAAGCCATTGCCTGCCCATTCCCAAAGGCATGAGCCTGCGTGACGCCGCCGGGCTGCCGGAGACCTTCTTCACCGTATGGAGCAATATTTTTATCGGCGCGGGGCTGAAGAAAGGCGAGACTTTGCTTGTGCATGGCGGGGCGGGCGGCATTGGCACCACCGCCATCCAGCTTGGCCATGCTTTTGGCGCCAAGGTGTTCGCGACGGACAGCCCGGCGGCGCGATGCGATCTCTGCCGCGAGCTGGGGGCTGACCGCGTGATCAACTACGAGACGGAGGATTTCGTCGAGATCGTTCGCAAGGAGGCGGGCGGTGCCGACGTGATTCTGGATATTGTAGGCGGGCCCTACATCGAACGGAACATCAAGGCGGCCTCGCCGGGCGGGCGCATCGTGCAGATTGCTTTCGCCCTGGGTGCCAAGGTGGAAATCAATCTGATGCCGGTGATGCTCAAGCGGCTGGTTTATACTGGCTCCACGCTGCGCAGCCGGCCCACGGATTTCAAGGCGCGGGTGGCGCGGGAGCTGCGGGAACATGTCTGGCCGTTGCTTGAGTCAGGCGCTGTGAAGCCGGTCACGCAACTGGTGCTGCCGCTTTCGGCGGCCGCCGAGGCGCATGCGACCATGGAGCGCGCGGGGCATACGGGCAAGATTTTGCTGGTGCCGGACAGGTTGTTCCAAGCAGCGTCTTGAGATTGGGCGGCGCGCACCCAAATTCGCTGCGAGGAGAATGGGGATGCGGGTTGGAATCGCGACAGATCATGGCGGCTTTCCATTAAAGGCCGAAGTTGCCGCGTTCTTGCGGCGCAAAGGCCATGAGGTTGAGGATTTCGGCGCGTATGAAATGGATTCCGCCGATGATTATCCAGATTTTGTCATCCCCTTGGCCAAGGCTGTCGCTGCGGGCAGGGTTGAGCGCGGGGTGGCGATTTGCGGCAGTGGCGTGGGCGCGTCCATTGCCGCGAATAAGGTGCGGGGCGTGCGCGCCGCGCTTGTCCAGGATGGGTTCTCCGCTCATCAGGGGGTTGAGGATGATGACATGAACGTGATCTGCCTGGGGGCCAGGATTACCGGACCCTCGCTCGCCCTGGAACTCATCGACGCGTTTCTGGCCGCCAGGTTCAGCGAGGCGTCGCGCCATCAACGACGTTTGGCGAAAGTGCGGGACGCGGAGGCCAACCGGGATTAAGCGCCTGGCTGGCGGGGGCGATCAAGCCGCCGCGCAGACGCTCAATCTCTTGTTGTCCCCGATATACACCGGCAGGGTGGGCGGGATTCGCGGCCCATCCCTGGCGAGGGGACGATGAACTGGGCTATGAACCGGGCGCATGGACTCTTTCGACCAACCGGGCTCTGGCCACTCCCAGCGTTTTCCCCCCAGCAATGCCCAGGCCGAGCAGGCGCTGCTGGGCGCGTTGCTGGCCAACAACAAGGCGTTTGAGCGCGTCTCCGATTTTCTGGCGCCGGAGCATTTCGCGGACCCGATTCATGGCCGCATCTTCCAGGCCATCGCCCGGCGCTGCGAGCAGAACATGGTGGCGGACCCCATCACGCTGCGCGCCGAATTGGAACATTCCGGCATGCTGGAGGAGGTGGGCGGTACGGCCTATCTCGCCCAATTGCTCTCCGCGATGGTGGGCATCATTAATGCGGGGGATTACGGGCGGCTGATCCATGATGCCTGGGTGCGCCGTCAGCTCATCGATATTGGTGAGGTGATGGTGAATGACGCCTATGCGTCTGAAGCCGAGGTGGATGGCCGGGCGCAGATCGAACGCTCGGAGCAGGCGTTGTTCAACCTCGCCACCAAGGGCGGTGCCGAGGGCAAGGGCATTTCTTTCCACGATGCGCTGATCCAGGCCATCGACATGGCGGAGAAGGCGTTCCGCAACCAGGGCTCGGTGTCCGGGTTGGATACAGGGTTGCGGGATCTGAACAAGCGCACCGGCGGATTGCATAAATCGGACCTCGTGAT
>JAGWOU010000394.1 GCA_028870815.1 Rhodospirillales bacterium
AACAGGTTCAGCGCCTCCACCCGCTGGATGCAGGCGCGCTCCAACAAGTCCCATTCGCGGGCCGTTAAAATACGGGGGATGCAGTCGAAAGGCAGAATGCGGTCGATGGCCGTGGCGTCGGAATAAACCGTGAAGGTCACACCAAGATCGATGAGGTCATTTTCCGCGGCCGAGGCGCGGGCACGCAGCGCGTCCAACCCGATCCCTTGCAACCGCTCCACAAGCTGTTGCGGCACCGGGCCCGCACCATGGCGCGGCGTGGTCAATTCGCAAAAAAACCGGCCTGGATCATATTCGGAGCCAAATTGACGGAATATCTTGTTCAAACCACAGCCTCCCGCACACGCGCGCGAAAAATGAGATTAGGGCACCAACAGCAAATCGAGACATAAACCAGCGCCACCGCTTTTCGCGCCCGCGCCCAGGGCAACGGCCAAACTGGTTTCGTCCAGCACTTCAGCATTTGTTAACCAAGTGTTCCCACCCATCCGTCGAGGTGCAAGATAAATCTGCCGTCAAAACATCCATATCCGCAAGATGCTTCCGTAAAGCCAACACCTCACGGCATTCACCATGCAAACGCCGGACCAAACTTGCCTCACGGCAGGTTCACCGCCGCGCCGGGAAGGAAAGATGTCCTTCTGGCCACACACCGGTAGGCACTCCCGCCACACTCTGATACGTTTCCGCTAATGCAACCCATGACCCCTTGCGATGAAACCCTGGACCGCCAGGGCCGGACGCGCCGCCCCTGGGCGCCGGTTCTGAGCGCCATCCGCGAGGTGGGAAACAAGGAATTGGCCCGCCGGGCAGCTGCCCTCAACCGGCAGATGGGGTTCGCTGCGCCGCTGAACGCGCCGGGGGCGCGGCTTTACGACCCAATTCCCGCCGTGCTCACGGCCACGGAATTTGCCGCACTGGAAGACGCCATAAGGCAACGTGCGGGCCTATTGTCGCACGTGCTGGAGGATATTTATGGCGCGCAGAACCTGCTGCGCTCTGGCCAGCTGCCGCCCACCCTGGTGTTCGCGGACCCCTATTTCCTGCGCCCGATGCACACCGGCACCAGCCTCGTCACACCACGCCTCGGCCTCTACGCGGCGGATGTAATCCGCGCACCGGACGGCCGTTTCCAACTGCTGCGTGACTACACCGGCGTGGTGCCAGGGCTGGGGGATGCCCTTTCCCTCCGGCGCCTGGCAACCGGCACACTGCCTGAATTGTTCCGCTCCGTGGCCCTGCGCTCCATCCGCACGGCGCGTGAAATGCTCGTGGACCATCTCCAGCGCGACGCGGAGGGCGGACTTGTCGCGGTGCTGTCAGGCGGGCTCGCGCAAGGCCGCAATAGCCAGGAGGGAATAGACGACGCGCTGCTGGCCCGTGCCCTCGGCGTGCTGCTGGTCGAGCCTGGGGACCTTGCCGCCCGCAATGGCGCCTTGCACATGAAAACCCTGAGCGGGCTGCTGCATGTGGCAACGCTGATCCGCGGCGTTTCAGGATTGGACCTGGACCCGCTAGAGCAAGGCGGGCGGCCGGGAACCGGGATTCCAGGCTCCTTTGGTGCGATCCGCGCCGGGGTGCTCTCCATCGTCAACGCGCCTGGCAGCAAATTGCTCGAAGCGGCGGCGCTGCGCCCCTATATCCAGGCGCTGTTCACGCCGCTGCTGAATGAACCAGAGAAGCTACCTCTGGTGGAAACCGACACCGCGCATCTCACCTCCCTGGCGCCATTCCTTGGCGCTGATGGGGAAATCACCAAGGCGCCGTTATGCTTAAGACTGTTTGCTTGGCAGGACGGCAGCACTTGGCAGGTTTTGCCCGGCGGGGTCGGTCTGCCCGCCGCCCACGAGGACACGGCCCCGGGCCTCGGCACCAAGGATTTATGGGTGCTGGACAACGAGGAGCCGGTCATAATTTCGGGCGCTCCCCCCGCCGAGCCGCCCGAGCGCGTGAAATTCCTGGCCGCCGCGCATCTGCCTTCGCGCCTCGCGGATAATCTGTTCTGGCTCGGCCGCTCGGTGGAACGCTTGGAGGCCGCCGCCCGGCTGCTGATGCTGGCCTTGCCGCGGCTTGAATCCGGCACCTCTCTGCCGCGGGACATGGCGGAGCGCGCGCTCATCACCCGCTGTCTCGGCCAGGCCGGGCTGCTGCCGCCTGACGTGGCGGGCAGTAGCATTTCCGGGCGGCTGCTCCGGCAAACCCTGGCACAGCGCCGCCCTATTTTGGGGTTGCTGCACGAAGTGGGGCGCCTTGTGGATGCCTCCTCCGAACGGCTCTCGCCTTCC
>JAGWOU010000395.1 GCA_028870815.1 Rhodospirillales bacterium
GCCCCATGCGCCGCCATGGACACATGATCCTCCTGATTGGCGGAGGTGGGTATAGAATCCACCGAAGCCGGAAACGCCCGGCCCTTGTTTTCGGAAACCAAAGCCGCTGCCGTCACCTGCGGAATCATAAAACCGGAATTCAACCCAGGTTTGGGTGTAAGAAAGGCCGGCAAGCCGGAGAGCACAGGGTCCACCAGCAGGGAAATCCGCCGCTCGGTCAACGAACCAATCTCGCATACCGCCATGGCGATCATATCCGCCGCGAAGGCCACGGGCTCGGCATGAAAATTCCCGCCCGAGAGCGCAACAGCAGGGTTGGTGAAAATAAGCGGATTATCCGTGACGCCGTTGGCTTCGGTTTCCAGCGTGGCGGCGGCCTGGCGCAGAACATCAAGAACCGCGCCCATCACCTGTGGCTGGCAGCGCAGGCAATACGGATCCTGCACACGCTCATCGCCTTTTAAGTGTGAGGCGCGGATGGCGGAGCCCGCCATCAGTTCGCGCAATGAGTCCGCTACCTCTTTCTGCCCCTTATGCTTGCGCACGGCATGAATACGCGGGTCAAACGGTGCGTCCGACCCTTTGGCGGCATCGGTGGAAAGCGCGCCGGTCACCAGCGCCGCGCGGAAATTCCGTTCCGCCTCGAACAATCCGGCCAGCGCGTTGGCGGTGGAGAATTGCGTGCCGTTCAGCAGCGCCAGCCCTTCTTTCGGCCCCAGCACCAAAGGCGTCAGCCCGGCTTCCTTCAAGGCAAAAGCCGCATCCTTGCGCACGCCGTTCGCGTAAATCTCGCCCACGCCCATCATCGCGGCGGCCATATGCGCCAGCGGCGCCAGATCGCCCGAAGCGCCAACGGAACCCTGCGCCGGCACCACCGGAATCAGATCCTTCGCCAGCATCGCGCCCAGCATCCGCACAGTTTCCACCCGCACGCCGGACGCGCCCTGCCCCAGCGAGCCCATCTTCAACGCCAGCATCAGCCTCGCCACAGGAATGGGCATCGGCTCGCCCACACCGGCGGCGTGCGAAAACACAAGATTGCGCTGCAACGTGGCGAGGTCATCATCCGCAATCCGCACCGAGGCCAGCTTGCCGAACCCGGTATTAATTCCATAAACTGGCTCATGCCGGCTTAGAATCTCCGCCACCGCATCCGCCCCTGCCTGGATGGCAGGCAGTGCCGCCTCGTCAAGTTCGATGGCTTCGCCTTGATAAATCGCGCGCCATTGCGCCAGATTCATCTCTCCGGGCGTGAGTTTCATGCGGCACTCCAGATGCGTTGATGTAACGGATTAAACCCGATGCGGTAGACGAGTTCCGCCGGGCGTTCGATGTTCCAAATGGCGAGGTGACATTTCGCCCCTGGCTTCAGCACGCCCACATCGCTACGCCCCAGGGCGGCGGCGGCATGGCGTGTTACGCCCAGCAGGCATTCTTCCACCGTCATGCGGAATTGCGTGGCGGCCATGTTCATCGCCAGCAGCAAGGAAAATAACGGTGACGTGCCGGGATTGAGATCGGTGGAAACCGCCATCTTCACGCTATGTTTGCGGAAGGCTTCAACCGGCGGCAACTGCATTTCGCGTAAGCTGAAGAACGCGCCGGGCAACAGCACCGCCACGCTTCCGGCCTTGGCCATCGCGGCGGCCCCGGCCTCGCTGGTATATTCCAGATGATCGGCGGAAAGTGCTCCGAACTTCGCCGCCAGCGCCGCGCCGCCCAGGTCTGAAAGCTGGTCGGCATGCAGCTTCACGCGCAGCCCGTGTTGGATGGCGGCGGTGAAAACTTGCCCGATCTCCTCCGGCGAAAAGGCGATGCCCTCGCAAAACCCATCGACGGCATCGGCCAGATTATGCGCCGCAACGTGCGGAATCATCTCCTCGCACAGCAACCGCACATAAGCTGCACGTTCCATCTCTGGCGGAAACCCGTGCGCACCCAGAAAGGTCGGTGAAATATCCGCCGCATTTCCTAGCGACTTCGCCACTTCCAGGCATTTATATTCAGACTCAGGCGAAAGCCCGTAACCGGATTTCACCTCGATGGTGGTGACACCTTCCGCCACCAGCGCCGCCATGCGACGGTGGGCGGCAATACGCAACCCCTCAGCGCTCGCTTCACGCGTTGCCTTCATGGTGCCGAGAATCCCACCACCCGCGCGGGCAATCTCCTCGTAGCTGGCGCCTTGCAGCCGCGCCTCGAACTCCGCCGCGCGGTCTCCGGCATAAACCAGATGGGTGTGACAATCGATCAGCCCTGGTGTTACCCAGCGCC
>JAGWOU010000396.1 GCA_028870815.1 Rhodospirillales bacterium
TGGACGGATTGCGCTTTGCCGCTGCCGGATTCACCAATTTTACGCGCGATCATTTGGATTATCACGGCTCTATGGCAGCATATGGCACTGCTAAGCTACGGCTGTTCGAGGCGCTGATGAAACGAGGCGGCGTGGTGCGGGCTATGGCCGATCTGGACCCGGATATACTGACGAGACTTGGTGAAATCGCTTCTGCCAACGGGCAAAATTTTGAAGCTGTGACCGTAGAGAAAATTCTTCCAAGGCCGGACGGGCAGGTGTTGCACATAAACGGTGAGGCTCTCGAATTGCATTTGCCGGGCCGTTTTCAGGCGGATAACGCTGCCTTGGCAGCAAGTCTGGCGGAAGCCGTGGGCGTGACGGATGCGTACGCTTTTTTACCGCAACTTGTTGGCGTGCGCGGACGTTTGGAACGGGTGTCGGTTTTACCTAACGGTGCCGCGGCTTATGTTGACTACGCCCATACGCCGGATGCGATCACGCGCGTTCTTTCAGCGTTGCGCCCGCACGCTTCGCGGCGGTTGCATATTGTGCTTGGCGCGGGAGGGGACCGTGATCCTGGCAAGCGTCCCTTGATGGGCGCCGCAGCACGTTTGGGTGCTGACGTTGTCATCGTCACCGATGACAACCCTCGCAGTGAGGAGCCAGCGCGGATTCGACAAGCGATCATGGAGGCAGTGCCTGACGCCGTCGAAATAGGTGATCGTCGGGCCGCAATTGCCGCCGCTTTGGAGGGGTTGCGTGAGGGAGACGTTTTGGTGGTGGCGGGTAAGGGGCATGAACAGGGGCAGATCGTAAAAGGGGGGGTAATTCCCTTTGACGATGCCGGTGTTATTCGTGAATTGAGTAACGTGCTGTGAAGGCCCTTTGGACAGCCGAAGAACTGAAAATCCTGTTCGAGGCGGAGCGAGGATGGGATGTTTCAGGTGTTTCGATAGATACGCGCAGCTTGCAGCCAGGGGATTTGTTCGTGGCTTTGGCTGGTGCACGGGATGGGCATGAATTTGTCGAGGATGCGTTTTCAAAAGGTGCGGCTGCTGCACTCGTTTCTCGTCCGATGGCCGGCAATACAATTTGCGTGCCGGATACACTTAAAGCTGTGGAAGCTTTAGGTAAGCTGGCCAGAGCGCGTTCCGGGGCAAAAGCCCTCGCAGTGACAGGTTCGGTTGGCAAGACAACGGTAAAGGAAATGCTCCGCCGAACGCTCTCAGGCTTTGGTAAGGTTCATGCTGCCGAAGCGAGTTTCAACAACCATATCGGGGTTCCGCTTTCTTTGGCGCGGATGCCGCGGGACTCGCAGTTTGGCATCTTCGAGATCGGCATGAACCACCCGGGCGAGATTGCGCCCCTCGCGGCCATGGTGCGGCCGGATGTTGCCTTAATAACCTGTGTCGATAAGGCGCATCTCGGACTCATGGGTTCGGAGTTGGCGATCGCTAGGGAAAAAGCCAGCATCTATTCGGCTCTGGCGGCCGGCGGTGCAGCCATTATCCCGGGCGAAACCGCTTATCTGCAAGTGCTGCGCGAAGCGTTGCCCCCAGGCTGCCAAGCGTTCCTGTTCAATGGTCCTGAGGCGCGGCTGCTAGATGTACTAAGTGGGCCGGAAAACGCTGAAATCGCGGCCGAAGTTTTTGGCCTTCGACTGTATTTCCGGTTGGCGGCGCCCGGCCGGCACATGGCAAGCAATGCTTTGGCGGCGCTCACTGCTGCCGCTGCATTGGGCTTGGATGTCGAAAAGGCAGCGGCAGCATTGAGTGGTTTCTCTCCCTATGCAGGGCGCGGCGTGCAGCGAAGTCTCCACTTGCCCGGCGGCGGAAAAATTCTCTTGCTCGACGAGAGCTACAATGCCTCTGGCGCATCGATGCGCGCGGCTTTTTCTGTTTTGAAATTGCAGCCAGGTCGTCATGTGGCGGTGCTTGGTGACATGCTGGAACTGGGCGAATACACCAACGCCGAACATTTGGCCCTGGCGCCCGCTTTGCGGGACTCCGCAGACGTGGTTTTTGCCGCTGGGACAGGATGCGAAGTTTTGTTTGCCGCGTTACCGCAGGCCATGCAGGGCGCGCATGCGCCTGATGCGGCTTCGCTTGCGCCCATGGTTAAAGCTGCATTGCGCGATGGTGATGCCGTGTTGGTTAAGGGGAGTTACGGGAGCCGCATGCGCGATGTAATTTCTGCCCTGGAAAGTGGCGGCTAATGTTTTATTGGTTCCTCCTCCCGCTGGCCGGGTATGTTCATGCATTTAATTTAATTCGGTACATCTCA
>JAGWOU010000397.1 GCA_028870815.1 Rhodospirillales bacterium
CTATCTCTCAGAATATTCAGTGGCCAATATCAGGTTTCACCAAACGATTATCGAACTCACGGGCTCCACTGTGCTGAGAAGGACAACGGAAGACATCCTTCTGCATGTGCGCGGCATTCGCCGCATCACCATAGGCCGCGACGACCGTGCCACACGCTCTATTGAAGACCATCTGGCCATTATCTCCGCCATTGAAAAGCGCGACATGGACCAGGCTGAACGCCTCTGCCGTAATCATACATTAGGCCTGGCTGACTACGTCAATAAACACAGCGAAGGCATCTTTTTCTAAAAGTGGATCGAACTTCAGGTTCGCGCTTAGCCTCAACCACCCTCTTGTTCTGGACATTTTAATAGGGAGCCGAACGGCTTCTCGGCAAATCTCGCCGTAAATCCTGCAAGTCCGGGCCCGCGCATTGGCTTTTATTCCCTCACGCCAATTGAGTGCCTGGAATTATCCCAAAGCGTTTGCCTCAACGCTTGTACCCCCTGCATTTTCGTGCGCCGGCTTACGCCGCTTCGCGCGTGGGATTGGCCGATGCGGATGAAACAAAAAGGGCCTCGCAAGAATGCGAGGCCCTTGAAATTCGCTGCCCCTGTTCAGCGAGATTTCGTCAGAACTTACTTCTTCTTGACGACGCTCTGCGGATTGAGGCTACCGATATTGCCGCTTTCGCTGCCAGCAGCCGGGTCGATGACGGCGTTGATCAGTGTCGGCTTACCGCTATCCATCGCGGCGACCACAGCGGCACGCAGCTCGTCAGGCGTGGTCGCGTTGGCGCCAATGCCACCAAACGCTTCCATCATCTTGTCGTAACGCGCGTCTGTGACGAACACGGTGGTGGCCACATCGGAACCGCCAGAGGTGTTCACATCGGTGCCGCGGTAAATGCCGTTATTGTTGAACACAACAACGCAAACCGGCAGGTTGTAGCGGCAGATGGTCTCGATTTCCATGCCGGAGAAGCCGAAGGCGCTGTCGCCCTCAACCGCCAGCACCGGCTTACCGGTCTCAACAGCCGCGCCAACGGCGAAGCCCATGCCGATGCCCATCACGCCCCAGGTGCCGACATCAAGACGCTTGCGCGGCTGGTACATGTCGATCACGCCACGGGCGAGGTCGAGCGTGTTGGCGCCTTCGTTCACCAGGATCGCGTCGGGGCGTTCCTTGATGATGGTGCGCAGCACGCCGAGGGCAGTATGGAAGTCCATCGGAGAAGAGTTCTTCTTCAGCCGGGCATCCATCTTGACGAGGTTGGCTTGCTTCCGGGTCTCCAGGGCATTGATCCAATCAGCCGGAGGAGCGGGCCACGAAGCGCCCATGCCCGCGAGAAGCGCTGCGACGCAAGAGCCGATATCGCCAACAACCGGCGCCTTGATCTCGACATTGCTGTCCATTTCTCTCGGCTCGATGTCGATCTGGATGAATTGCTTGGAGCCAGGCTCGCCCCAGCTCTTGCCCTTGCCATGAGACAGCAGCCAGTTAAGGCGCGCGCCGATGAGCACGACAACGTCCGAATCCTTCAAAGCCTGCGAGCGGGCGGCACCAGCCGACTGCGGATGCGTATCCGGCAGCAGCCCCTTGGCCATGCTCATCGGCAGGTAAGGAATGCCGCTCTTCTCGACGAAAGTACGGATGTCGTCATCCGCCTGAGCATAAGCTGCACCCTTGCCAAGAATGATCAGCGGGCGCTTGGCGTTCTTCAGCAGGTCAAGGGCGCGGGTAATGGCGGCGGGAGCCGGCAGCTGCGCGGGGGCAGCGTCGATGACCTTGACCAACGACTGACGGCCAGCCTCGGCACCCATCACCTGAGAGAACAGCTTGGCAGGCAGGTCGAGATAGACACCGCCGGGGCGGCCGGAAACCGCGGCGCGGATCGCGCGGGCCACGCCGATGCCGATATCGGCGGCGTGCAGAACGCGGAAGGCGGCCTTGCAGAGCGGCTTGGCAATTGCCAGCTGATCCATCTCCTCATAGTCGCCCTGCTGGAGATCGACGATCTCACGCTCGGACGAACCTGAGATCAGGATCATCGGGAAGCAGTTGGTGGTGGCATTGGCAAGCGCGGTAAGACCGTTCAGGAAGCCCGGCGCGGAAACCGTGAGGCAGATGCCCGGCTGCTTGGTCAGGAAGCCTGCGATGGCCGCGGCGTTGCCGGCATTCTGCTCATGACGGAAGGAAATGACGCGCATCCCCTCGCCTTGGGCAAGGCGGCCGAGATCTGTGATCGGAATACCAGGAACGCCATAAATGTTCGTAAT
>JAGWOU010000398.1 GCA_028870815.1 Rhodospirillales bacterium
TGGACCAAATTCCTGCCCCTGCAAACCGTTATGCAGGAACAAGGGCCGCGACCCGTCGGGGTAGGCAAAAATCACACTCATGTCGAATGGCACCAGTTGGCGCAAGCTGCGATCCAGCACGTGCGGCAGGTCGCTCGAACCAAGGCTTGCCATGATATCTGCGGTCCCGTGTTGCCAATCCGCTAAACGCGCAAGCAAATCCGGCGAGTTCGTATCTCCCACGACCCTGCCTGGCCGCCAGTCGCGCATATTATGTTACCCCCTACCTAAAGATTCTCTGTCGGTTGGACTTTCAATAATAGGACTGTAGCAATTTCCGTGCCGCGTTGGGCAGGAAAAAATAGCCCCTTTGGGATATTGGCGGCCACGGCGGGCAACCTGCAACATCAATTATTGCCCACAACCCAAGCTGAATGGGAGGCCGAAATGGCAGCCGAGACATCTCAAGAGGCAAATTATTCAGATTCAGACAAGCATCAGGACGTCAAGATTCTGCACGGCATGGGCTATGCCCAGGAGTTGGAACGGCGCATGAACCGGTTTTCCAACTTTGCAATTAGCTTTTCGATCATCTGCATCCTCTCTGGCGGTATTAATTCTCTGGCGCAGGGTCTGTCGGGCGTGGGTGGAGCGGCGATCGGGATCGGCTGGCCACTCGGGACCTTCGTTTCGGGAGTGTTCGCCGTTTGCATGGCGCAGATTTCCTCGGCCTATCCCACGGCGGGTGGTCTCTACCATTGGGGATCGATCCTTGGGAATAAAGGGTCGGGCTGGCTGACGGCGTGGCTTAATCTGATTGGATTAGTGACCGTGCTGGGAGCCATCAATGTCGGCACATGGAGCTTCTTTTTAGGCGCATTCGGGTCCGCGCTCGGACTATCTGGCACCTACATGCAACAGCTCATTTTCGTAGTGATTATCACCGGCACGCAGGCGCTCATCAATCATCGCGGTATCAGGCTTACCAGCTTGCTCACAGATTTTTCGGGGTATCTCATTTTCTTCGGTGCCATTGCATTGGCGGTTGCCTGCTTTGCCTTTGCCCCGTCGCATGATTTCTCGCGGCTTTGGACCTTCCATAATTATAGCGGGGATCCGGGAGGCGGAGTGTGGCCAAAGACAGGGCATCTCTCCTTCTTATTTTTGTTGGGATTATTGCTGCCTATTTACACCATCACCGGCTACGACGCTTCGGCCCATACCTCCGAAGAGACGCGTAAAGCTGCACACAGCGTCCCGCGCGCCATGCTGGGCTCGGTCGTCTGGTCAGGAGTATTTGGTTGGGTCTTTCTTTCCGCCGTTGTCCTGGCGATGCCAAATATGGACAAAGCCGCTGCACAAGGCTGGAACGTTTTCTTCTGGATGATGGGAACCGTTATTCCTGGCCCAGTCAAATTGGCACTCTATGTGGTCATCTTGGTTTCACAATATCTCTGCGGTCTGGCCACAGTTACTTCTGCGTCACGTATGATCTTCGCGTTTTCGCGCGATGGCGGGTTGCCCGGTTCGCGATGGCTCGCGCAGGTCAGCCCCAAATTCCGGACACCTGTGGCCGCAATATGGACTGGCGCGGTGCTGGCCGTTGCTTTTACCGCCTATACGCCGCTTTATACCACCATCGTTTCTGTTACCGTTATCTTCCTGTTCCTCTGTTTCACCGTCCCTATTACGCTCGGGCTCATCCATTTCCGCAAAAAATGGTCGCAAATGGGGCCATGGGATATCGGTGGCTGGTATCGCGTCTTCGCCGTGCTGTGTATTGCATCCATGATTCTCATCTTCTTCATCGGTGTCCAACCGCCTAATCAGAATGCTCTATGGATTACGTTGGGGTTCTTGGTGCTTACGGCGATTGTCTGGTTCGGATTTGAGAAACGGCGCTTCAAAGGCCCACCGATTGGGGACGAAATTGTCAAGCGCCAGGCAGCATTGCTTGCCGCGGAGACTGCGGTGGGTGAACAAACTGCATTGGAACAAACGGGTAGCGCCATCTGAATTCTTTATCTTGGGGGTTGGACTATGAGCCATAAACGTCTGGTGGGGCGCAGTGCGCTTGTCACTGGTGGCGCGGGGGGCTGCGGCGCGGAAGCTTCGCGATTATTCGCCCAGGAAGGGGCAAAAGTGACAATCGCTGATATTCAGCAGGAGGCGGGAGAGAAATTGGCCGAAGCCATCCGTGCTGAAGGTGGGGAGGCGAGCTTTGTCCATACCGACGTTTCCAAGCGGGCGGATGTGGAAGCCGCCGTGC
>JAGWOU010000022.1 GCA_028870815.1 Rhodospirillales bacterium
GATTTGCATGCCGGCATGTCTGGCAAGAGCGGCCCGGCCCGGCGGATATTCCAGGCCATGCTGCATCCCGGCTGGGCGCTGGATGTAGGCGTGTTCGGCCGCCCGCACGACCTTGGCAATGTCTCGGCCTATCTCGGCAAGCCGACGAAGCTGGAGGACTACATCGCCTGGCTGGGCAATAATTTCGACCCCGCCATCGCCTGGGCGGACCTGCACTGGCTGCGCGATTTCTGGAAAGGCAAAATCGTCATCAAGGGTATTCTGGACCCCGAGGACGCACGCGAGGCGGTGAAATTCGGCGCAGATGGCATCGTCGTCTCCAACCATGGCGGCCGGCAGCTGGATGGCGTGCTCTCCTCCGCCCGCGCTTTGCCCCGCATTGTGGACGCCGTGGGGGGCGAGCTGAAAATCCTGGCCGATGGCGGGGTACGTTCGGGGCTGGACGTGGTGCGGATGCTGGCGCTGGGCGCCGATGCGGTGCTGCTGGGCCGGGCCTATATCTATGCCATGGCCTATGGCGGCGAAGCAGGCATCGCCAAGCTGCTGGAGATCATCGCCAAGGAAATGCGCGTGGCGATGGCTCTCACCGGGGTGACGAAAATCTCGCAGATCACTTCGGAGATTCTGGATCGGGGCTAAGCACCTCGGCCTGGCCAACCTGTGCGCGCAACGCCGCCAGCTCCGCCTCCAGCGCGCCAATGCGCTGGGTGAGCCCCGCGATTACAGGGGCGATCTCCGCCTCGCTGAAACGCTGGGTGATATGCTGCTGGCAGTTCCAGTCGAAAGCCACCAGGTTCAGCGTCACCACATGCTCGATCTTGGCCTTGTAGCCCGGCCGCGTCAGCAACTCCGCGAAAGCTGGGCGTTCCTCGGCGGTGGCGGTTTCGGCATGGGCCAGGATTTTCATCCGCGCCCGGCGCGGATAATCCATCAAAATCAGCGCCACTTTGTCATTCGCGCCAAGATTGCCAAGGCTGAGATATTGCAGATTGCCTCGGTAATCCGCGAAGCCCAGCCGCTTTTCGTCCAGCACTTTCAAAAAACCCGGCCAACCGCCGCGATGCTGCACATAGGGCCAGCCATTCTCACCCACGGTCGCCATGTAGAAGCTGTCGCGCGTCTCGATGAAGTCTTTCTCATCGGGGCCGAAACGGTCGAACTCACGATGACCCTGGAAATTTTCCCAGCGTTCCGCCACGCCCATGGCCGCCTGCGCCGCCTTTATGCCCGGTGTCATCAGCACGTCCAGAAATCCGTAAGCCATCTCGTCCTCCCCGCCGCCATATCTGCCCCGGCCATTTTACCATGCCCAAATCCACGGCACGATGCGTCCCCGGACCTGCGTCATGGCGGCCCGCACACCAACCCGGGGCAGGCCATCGAAGCCGCCACCGCGCGGCTGGACTGGTCGGCGCGGATCGCCACCCGCACGCTGCCCGGCGGAATGGTCTGGCCGGGATACACCAGCAGCAGCCGCATGGCATCGGGTGCTGCGGCGATGAACGGGCCGGGCACACCCACGCCGTCATTACCGAAGGGCAGCGCCACCACATCGCCCGGATAGGCCGCCGCCAGACGGGCGGCGCGGCCCTGGGGCTGCATGGTGGAATTGGCGAGCATCAGCCCCGCAACGGCGGCCGCACCCACACCCAGCCAGAGCGCCAGTAAAACACCCGGCAGCGCCGGGGCCACGGCCAGCGCCACCCAGGGCAGGCCGAAGGCGAGATAGCGGATCTCGATGGGCGTGTTGCGGAAAACCACCCCCAGGGCCAGCAGCCCCAAGGGTGTGGCGGCGGCCAGCGCCAAAAATCCCAGCCCCTGGGGCTGCCTTGCCGCGAAAACCACCCCAGCCAGACCCAGCAGCCCCAGCAGGGCCGCCACAACCACACGCGCGCCGCCCGCGTAAAGCGGCAGGCCGCCGAACAGCGCGGCCCCGCCATCCTGAAACATTTCGTCCAATGCCGGCCCCCAGGCAAAGGCCGCGAACTGCCCATTGCGCGAGGCGTGCTGGGCCAGGAAGAACCAGAAGCAGGCGGCGAGCCAGGGCAGCATCACGGTCAGCGCCACCGCCCCGCACCGCCAGTGCCGCCAGCAAAGCCAAGCCAGCATCGCGGCGGCGGTAAACACAGCGAGATAGTCCGCGAACACCGCGGCGCCGAAGCACAGCCCCGCCATCGGGACCGCCCGCGCATCCCGCTGCGCCCGCAAGGTGAAGTAAACGCCCCAGATGTTCAGCGCCTGCACCAGCGCGTAAGGCCGGGCTAGAATGCCGGTATAGCAAAACCCGTAAGACAGCAGCACCATGGCCAGCGCCGGCAGCGCCGGCAGGCGACACAGCAGCGCGATGCGCGAAAGCCCCGCCAGCCCCGCCAGGGTGAAGCCCACCGAAAGCAGCCGGGCCGTGAACCAACCCATCCCCGCCGCGCGCCGCCATAATTCCAGCGCCCAGAAATAGAGCGGCGGATGCACATCCCCCCGGCGCAAATCCAGCGCGATCCGCCAGAACGAGGCATGGCCATGGTAAAGCCAGCGCACGGAACCGGCGGTGAAAATGCCTTGCGGCCAGGCGGGCCTTGCATGCCCGGCGGTCAGGAAGATCGAATAAGCCTCGTCATATTCCGGGCCGCGCAACCAGGCGGCCAGCAGCAGCAGCGCGGCGGCGGTCGGCCAGAACAGCCAGCCCCCGCCGGGCCTTGGCCTCAACTGCCAAAATCCTGCTGGATATTCGGGTCATACCGCCGGGCCAACGCCAAGTCCGCCGCGGCGGCGGTCTGGTTGCCGCTCGCCTGTTCCGCCAATGCCCGCCCGTATAGCGAGGTCGCGAGTGTCGGGGCTGCTTTCAGCGCCTGGCCGTAATAATTGATCGCCTGTTTGTCGTCTTTCAGCTTCAAATAGACGAAGCCAATGGAATCCAGCGTCGCGGCATTGCCAGGGTCGATGCCAAGGGATTTCTGGCAATAACCCAGCGCCTCGGCCGGTTTGCCGTCCAGCGCCAGAAACCAGCAGCGATTGTTCAAATCCTCCGCTGAATCCGGTTGCAACTGCAATATCTCCGCCTCGTTCGCCGCCGCCTTGGCGTAATTGTGCAAATTGCCATAGGCCACGGCACGGTCTTGGTAGGCGGGCAGGAATTTTGGGTCGAGCGCGATGGCCTTGCTGTCATCGGCAATGGCGGCTTCGGGCTGCGCCTGTTCCAACGCGGCGCGCATCGCGTAGGCTTGCGGCGCTTTCGGTTTCAGTGCCATGGCGCGCGCCACATCCGCCGCGGCCAGCGCCGCCTGGTCGTTCTGCTTATAGGCCCCGGCGCGCAACAGCAGCGCCTGGTAGAGCATGTCCTCATCCTGGCCGGCATCGTTCACCGCCACCGTCAAATCAGTAATCGCGGCGGCGGTCTGGTTCAGCGCCGCCTCCACCCCGGCGCGCTGCAAACGCAGGCGCGGATCGTTGGGCGCGAAGGCAATGGCGCTGCCAAGGTCAGCCAAAGCCGGTTGCGGCTGATTCTGGTGCAGCTCTATCAATGCGCGCTTCTGATAATAAGCGGCGTTGTCGGGGGCGAGCTTGATCGCCTGGCCCTCATCGGCCAGCGCGGCGGCAAGGTCGTTATCCATCGCCTCAACGGTGGCGCGCGCGTCATAGGCCGCGGCATCGCCCGGCCGCAGTGCCACGGCCTGCCCGGCATCGGCCAGGGCCGCATCCGGCCGCTCCAACGCAATCTCGGCCAGTGCCTTGTCGGTAAAGGCGGCGGCGTCATGCGGGTTGCGCTGCAGGGCGGATGTGGCGTCAGCCAGGGCCTCGGGGAATCTCCCCATCTGCAGCTCGGCATAGGCGCGGTCCACATACGGCCCTGGTGTTTCGGGCGAAAGCGCTACAGCACGGTCGGCATCCGCCAGCGCGGCGGGGAATTGGTGGAGATGTGATTCCGCCTCAGACCGCGCGGCAAGCCCAAGCCCGTTATCCGGCTGCGCGGCCAGCAGCGCATTTTCCTCCGCCAGCGCGCTCTGCCAATCGCCCGAAGCGGCATCGGCCAGCCCGCGCACCAGATGCAAACGCGGGTCGGTATCGCCCAGGGCCGAGGCTTGCTTGGCGTCGGCCAGGGCCGTTGCGGCCCCCCCGCCGGCAAGCTCGGCCAGGGCGCGGTTCAGCAGCGCGTCCCCGCTGCTGGGGTCATGTTGCAGGGCGGCGCTCTCATCGGTTATCGCCGCCTGCCAATTTCCCCCCAGCAGATCGATCTCGCCGCGCAGAACCAGCGGGGACGCATTGTCCGGGATCAGTGAGATCGCCTGGTTCACCGCATCCAGCGCCGGCTGGGGCTGGTGCAAGCCGAGATAAGCGCGGGCGAGGGTGACGTGGATGCCGCCATTCTCAGGGTTCAGGGCCATGCCGGCCTGTGCGTCTTTCAGCGCGGCTTCCGGCTGGTGCAATTGCAGCTCAGCCAAAGCGCGGTTGTTATACGCCTCGAAATCCAGCGCCTCCATATCCTGCCCGGCGGCAAGGATGGCGCCGCACCCCGCCACTTCACGCGCGGGGTTATGGCTTTCGCAGGATGCGGCGGAAGGCGGCACGTCCGCCAGGGCGGGCAACACCGCAAGAAGCGCGATCAGGGAACCGAGAGCCGCACGCCGCATCATTCATCCTTCAAGGCGCGGCCCATCAGCGCCGCCATGGTTTGCGGTATATTCATTTCACCGGAAAGCAGCTTTGTCACGGCCTGGGTAATCGGCATCTCCACCCCGGCCTCAACCGCCCTGGCCAGCAAGGCGGGCGCGGTCATCACGCCTTCTGTCACGGCGGAGCGGCCGCCGAGAATTTCCGCCAGGCTTTGCCCCTGCCCCAGCCCGAAGCCCAGCGAGTAATTGCGGCTGCTGGCACCTGTGCAGGTAAGCAGCAGGTCGCCCAAGCCGGAGAGGCCGGAAATGGTTTCCGGCTTGCCGCCCAACGCCGCCGCGAGGCGCGCGATTTCCGCGAGGCCGCGGGTGATAAGCGCCGCGCGCGCATTTTCCCCCAGCCCCGCCCCCATCACCACCCCGGCGGCAATGGCGATGACGTTTTTCGCCGCCCCGCCCAGCGCCGCACCTGTGATGTCCGGCGAGCCATAGAGCCGGAAGCTGGGGGTATGCAGGGCCTTGATAAGATCCGCCCGCAAGGCGGCGTCTGGCGTGGCGAGCACGGCGGCGGCGGGCAGGCCGGCGGCGATCTCATGCGCGAAATTCGGCCCGGTGAGGATGGCGCAGGGGCTGGTGACGATTTCCGGCGGCAGCAGATGCGTACCGGCCTCCAGCCCCTTGCAGCACAGCACCAGCGGCGCATCCGGCAAGCCAGGCAAGGTACCGCGCAGATGCTGCATCGGCACGGCGACGACCAGAATATCCGCCACCGGCATCTCAGCCGTCACGCGCAAAGCCTCGGGGAAACGCACCCCCGGCAGGCGGGGGTTTTCCCGCGTTTGCCGCATGGTTTCGGCTTTTTGCGAATCCCGCGCCCAAAGCGTGACATCGCGCCCCGCTTTGGCGAACAAAACCGCCAAAGCCGTGCCCCAGGCACCCGCGCCGATAACCGCGATGGTTTTATTCACTGATGATCCTTTCAATGCCAGCACTCGCCCCGACTTCGCCAAACGCTTCAAGGCAGGCGGCGAGGATGGGCGCTGCCTCATCCGCAAACCCATAAGGCGGATTTATGATTCCAAGCCCCGCGCCGTTCAGTCTTGTGGGGTCGGTATCCGGCCGGCGCAGCAACTCGGCGGCGATGACATCCTTGATGCCCGCCAGTTTCAGCGCCTCGAAAAAACTCCGCACCGGGGCGCGGTGCTTGATGGGGTACCAGATGACGTACACGCCGGAGGGAAATTTTTTCCAGGTGGCTGCAAGCTTTTTGGCGAGGGCGGAAAATTCGTCCGTGCGCTCGAAAGGCGGGTCGATGAGCACCAAGGCGCGTTTTTCCGGCGGCGGCAGAAACGCGCCCAGGGCCTCATAGCCGTCGCGCTCATGCACCGCGGCGTTTTCGTAAGCGCGCATGGTCCGGCGCAGCGTGGCGGCGTCCTCCGGGTGGAGTTCGCAAGCCACCAGGCGGTCTTCAGGCCGCAGCGCCTCGGCGGTGAAAACCGGGGAGCCGGGATAGAGGCCGAGGCGCTTCACAGTCTCTACATATTCAACCAGGGCTGGGGGTGGGTTTTCCAGAATCTTGCCGACACCCTCACGCCATTCGCCGGTTTTCTCTGCCTGCTCGCTGGTCACATCATACCGGCCGATGCCGGCATGGGTATCCAGCACCAGGAAGGGCTTGGGCTTGCGCTGCATGGCTGCCAGCAGGCGCAGCAGCAAAGCGTGTTTCATCACGTCGGCAAAATTCCCGGCGTGGTAGATGTGACGGTAATTCACAGCGCCTCCAGCGGCCAGCGCGGCTTGCAGGGGGCGTTCAACGCCGAGGTTTCACCCTGGCGCAGACGCTCAATGCCGGCCCAGGCGACCATCACGGCGTTATCAGTGCAAAGACGCAAAGGCGGGGCGATAAGCGGTTTGCCCGCCTGCCCCGCAACCTCCGACAACCGCGCACGGATGGCCTGGTTGGCCGCCACCCCGCCCGCGACAATCACCGCATTGGCGGCGGGCAGCATGGCAAGGGCGTGATTGAGCCGGTCGCCCAGAATATCCGTAACGGAGGCCTGGAAGCTGGCGGCGATATCCGCCGCGCGCTGGCGGGGCAGCGCCCCCGGCGGCTCGGCGGCAAGCAATTGTGCGATGGCGGTTTTGAGGCCGGAGAAGGAAAAATCGCACCCTTCCCGCCCCAGCAACGGGCGGGGCAGTGGAACGGCCTTGGCGTTGCCCTCGCGGGCCAGGGCCTCCAGCGCCGGGCCGCCAGGATATGGCAGGCCGAGCAGCTTGGCGGTTTTGTCGAAGGCTTCGCCCACCGCGTCGTCCAAAGTGGCGCCGAGCAGGCGGTATTTGCCCACCCCTTCCACCGCCACGCATTGGCTGTGCCCGCCGGAGAGCAGCAGCAGCAGATACGGGAATTCGACGGGCCCGGCGGCCAGGCTGGGCAAGCGCGCGGTGAGGGCGTGGGCTTCCAGATGGTTGATGGCGAGGTAAGGCACGCCAGCCGCCAGGGCCGCGCCCTTGGCATAGCCGGTGCCCACCAGCAGCCCGCCGATGAGCCCTGGCCCCGCCGTGGCGGCGATGGCGGCGAGGTCCGCGAATCCCACTCCCGCTTGGCGCAGGGCTTGGCGCACCATCGCGTCCAGCGCCGCGAGATGGGCTCGCGCCGCGATCTCCGGCACCACGCCACCAAAAGCCCGGTGATCCTCGATCTGGCTCAGCACGAGTTCAGCGAGAATGCTCCCGTCCGGCGCCAGCACGGCGGCGGCGGTTTCGTCGCAGGAGCTTTCAATGCCGAGGATTGGCTTATCTTCCCTGTCCATGATTCATGGCTCTAGCGTGCGATCGGCGGGAAATGAACCTGCGATGGGATATTTCCTGCCGTGAATCGCCCGCTTAGCAAATCCAGAGCCGGATTTGTTCAATCTTCCTGGAGATTGAACAAAGCTGAATCCGGCTCTAGACCACGCGCGTGAAAACCGAAACGCCCCACGCCCCCTCGGTGAAGCCGCATAAGCGCAATCTGCCCCTGCGGGTGGGCACGCGCGGCTCGCCGCTCGCCCGGCAGCAGACCGAGACGTTCCTGCAAATCCTCACCACATTCTGCCCGGTGCTGAAGGGCATGCAGGTGTTCGAGGAGCATGTCATCGTTACCACCGGCGATGCGGTGCAGAACAAGGCGCTGGCGGAGATTGGCGGCAAGGGGCTGTTCGCGAAGGAGATTCACGAGCAGCTTCTGGCCGGGACCATCGATTTCGCAGTGCATAGCCTGAAGGATCTGGAGACCGTGCTGCCGGATGGCATCGCGCTCGCCTGCACACTGAAACGCGAAGATGCGCGGGATGCGCTGATTCTGCCCGAAGGCGCGGAGGTGGACCCAGGCGACCCGTTCGGCACGCTGAAACAGGGGGCTTTGGTGGGCTCGGCCAGCGTGCGGCGCCAGGCGCAGATGAAGTACGCGCGGCCGGACCTGAATTTCACGCTGCTGCGCGGCAATGTCGGCACGCGGCTGGGCAAGGTGGGCGCGAATGGGCTGGACGCGACGCTGCTGGCCTATGCCGGGCTGAAGCGCCTTGGCCTCGCGGAGCGGGCAAGCGTGCTGCTGAGCCCCGAGCAGATGGTGCCCTCGGCCTGCCAGGGCATTGTGGGCATTACCGTGCGCGCCGGGGATAGCGAGCTGCTCTCCCTGCTCTCGGCCATCGAAGACCCGGAGGCGAAGGCGGTTTCCACCGCCGAGCGGGCGTTGCTGGGCGCGCTTGATGGCTCCTGCCGCACGCCGATTGGCGGTTATGCGCGAATAATGGAGGATGGCGACCTGCATCTGACCGGGCTGGTGGCGCGGGCGGATGGGTCTTTCCTGCTGAAGCGCAGCCTGACCGGCGCGGTGGCGGATGCCGAACGGCTGGGGCGGGAGCTTGGCGCCTCGCTGAAGGCGGACAGCCCCGAGGACATTTTCGCGCCGTGAGGCTGCTGGTCACCCGGCCTGAGCCCGGGGCCAGCGCCACGGCCGAGCGGCTGGCGGCCATGGGGCATGAGCCCGTGATTCTGCCCTGCCTCTCCATCATCCCCCTGCCCGCGAAGCTGCCGCAGCACCCCGCGGCACTTGTCGTCACCAGCGCGCAGGCCATACCGGCCCTGCCCGCCGCTCTGCATGGCGTGAAGGTGTTTTGCGTGGGTGACGCCACGGCGGCGAAGCTGCGGGTGGCGGGCTTTGCCTGTGTGGAAAGTGCGGCGGGCGATGCCGAGGCGCTTGCCCGGCTGATTATCGCGCGGCGGGTTGCGGGGCCGCATGTGCTCGCCGTGGGTGAGCGGCATGGCCAAAAACTGGCGGCGGATTTGCGCGCGGCGGGGCTAAGCGTGTTGCGGCGGCGGGTTTACAAAGTGGCGAAGTTGCAGGCGATGCCGCCGGAACTCCGCGCCGGGCTGGCGGCCGGGGAATTTGACGGCGCCTTGTTCTACTCCGCCGAAACCGCCCGCGCCTTCGCGGCGCTGCAACCGCCCGGCACGGCGGCGATGCAGGCCTACGCGCTGAGCCAAAACGTCGCCAAGGGGTTGCAGGACTTGCCCTGGGCGGCCATTCATGTGGCAATAGCACCGACGGAGGCGGATTTAATGGCGATGCTGGCATGAGCGGAACGGGCGACAACCACCAGGACGCGGAAAAGACGCCGCAGGCCGTGCAGGATCCGGCGCCCATCGTTTTGCCAATGCCCGAGCCTGAGCCTGCGAAGCCTGAGCCGCCGCCATTGCCGGAGCCACGGGCCGAAAAACCCCGGCGCGCCACCTGGCCGATCTGGTTCGGGCTTGGCTTTCTAATCCTCGCCGGCGGCGAGGCGTATCTGTTCGTGCAGCAGCGGGCGCATGAGGCGGACAAGACCGAACTCGCCGTGCTGCAAACCCAGGTGGCGGATATGCGCGCCGCGGCGTCGCAAACCGCGCCGGTGGCCAGCCTGATAACCGCCCAGGCGGATGCCACGCAGAAGCTGGCCATGCTGGCGGCGCAGGTGAACGCCATGCAAGGGCAGATGGCCACAGACCATGGCGCGCTGGCGGCGATGCAGGCCAGCACGCAGGATATCGGCAAGCTGACCGCGCGCATGGCGCGGCTGAACGCGGTGGCGGCGGCGAGCATGGCGCTGGCGGCGGGCGAGCCCTTGGGCGTGGTGCCAAACGCACCGCCCGCCTTGGCCGTGTTTACCGACACCGCGCCCGCAACCATGGCGCAATTGCGCGAGAGCTTTCCGGCGGCGGCGCGCAATGCCGAGGCGGCGAGCCTTGCCAATAGCGGCCATGCCGGGCTTTGGGCGAATGTGAAGCTGCGGCTGGAAGGGCTGATCACCATTTCCAATGGCGAGCATGTGATCTTTGGCCCGCCCGCCGCGGCCGCGCTGAACCGGATGCGTGCGGCGCTGGCCAATGATGATCTGGCCGCGGCGGTGGCGGCGGCGGACACGCTGAGCCCGCCCACCCAGGCGGCGATGGCGAGCTGGCTGACCCCGGCGCGGCAATTGCTGGCGGCGCGGCAGGCTTTGGCGGGCTTGGCCCGGCAGGGGCAATAAACGCATGTGGAGGGTGCTGAAATTCTGCGTTATCGCCGCGATTATCCTGGCGCTGGCCTGGTGGGTGGCGGCATTGCCCGGCGATGTGACGGCGAATGCCGGAACATACCGGATCACCACCTCCGCCCCGGTGGCGCTGCTGCTGATTCTGGTGGTGGTGGCGGTATTGCTGATGCTGTTGCGCGTGCTGGGCGGGTTGCGCCGGGCACCTGGGCGGTTTTCCGGCTGGCGCGGCGGGCGGCGGGCCCAGGCGGGCGAGCTTGCCTTGCAGCGCGGGGTGGTGGCCGTGGCGGCGGGGGATGCCGCCGGCGCGCGCTCGGCCGCCGGGAAGGCGCGCACACTGCTGGGTGATACCGCCTTCACGCAATGGCTGAGCGCCGAGGCCGCTCAGCTTGCGGGCGAGGGCGAGCAGGCGCGGCAGGCGTTTGAGCGCCTGACCCACAGCAAGGAGATGAAATTCCTGGGCCATCAGGGCCTGTTGCGGCAAAGCCTGCGGGCCGGGCAGGATGAGGAAGCCGCACGCCAGGCGGAAGCCGCCGAGGCCGCCTACCCTGGCAGCGCGTGGACGCGTGGCCAACGCCTTGCCCTGGCCGTGCGGGAGCGGAACTACACCGCCGCCCTGCACCTGACGCAAATGCCAAAGGAGCGCGCCGCTTTGGCCGTGGCCGCCGCCGAAAACGCCGAAACCCCGAAACTGGCGCTGGATTTCGCCAAGCAGGCAGTGAAGGCGGACCCCACCTGCCCCATGGCGATTGCGGCCATGGCCAAGGCGCTGCGCGGTGTGGGCAAGGAACGCGCGGCCCGCAATGCTTTGCTGGCGGGCTGGAAGCGCGCACCCCACCCGTTGCTGGCGGCGGCATGGCCGGCACCGGACGCGACACCATTGGAACGCGCCCAGGCCGCCGCATTGCTGGCGAAGGAGAACCCCGGCCATGTGGAGTCCGAGCTTTTGCTGGGCGAGACGGCACTGGCGGCACAATTGACCGGCGAGGCGCGGCGCCATGCCGAGGCGGCGCTGAAAGCCGGCAACAGCGATGGCCGGGCCGAGGCGATTCTGGCGCGGCTGGATGGCCGGGCCATTCCCGCCATCACCCCCGCATGGCGCTGCTCATCCTGCCAGACACAGCAGGAGTATTGGAGTTGCACCTGCCCGGCCTGCGGAAAGCTCGGCACGATGGCCGCAAATGTTCCCGGCAAAGCCTTAATGACCACACAGGGGTAAGGCATGGAGATTAAACACGCTGGCTCGCAGCCATCGGCCAAGGGGCCGGATGAATATTTCACTGGCATTGTGCGGATAGACCCGCTGAACAGCCCGCCGGAACCCGCACGCGTGGCGATGGCGCTGGTGACCTTTGAGCCCGGCGCGCGCACCGCCTGGCACACGCATCCCCTGGGGCAGACGCTGATCGTGACCGCCGGATGCGGCTGGGTGCAACGCGAGGGCGGCAAGGTTGAGACGATACGGCCCGGTGACGTGGTGTGGTTCGCGCCTGGGGAGAAACATTGGCACGGCGCCACCGCCAGCACGGCGATGAGCCATATCGCGGTGCAGGAGAAGCAGGATGGCTCACCCGTGACCTGGCTGGAACAGGTGAGCGACGCGGATTACGCGCGCGGTTCCATATGAAAGTTTGGCAATTATCTACTTGGCTAAGTGGCAACTAAATTTGGCAATCACCCGACGGAACAAAAAGTTGGCGATGAATCGGTTAGTACCTCGACGCACCAACTCAATGAAATGAGCGCATATTGCTTTATCGGATTTGATGGATGCGAAAAGCATAGATCGATGTTGGGATAGCTGGTTAAAAACGTCCCATTTTGGACTTCATATGCAAACCCTGCGGGGTCAGCCCCCTTTCGCATATCACCGTCAATGCTATCGAGCACTTCATCCAGGATTCTGTAAGCCAGTATCCGTTCAAATTGCACTCTTATAGTTTGCTTGCCTGTATCAAAATCCAGAAGCAAGGCATTAGGTGGCGTCCAGCTTACCCCAATTAAACCACTTTGGTCTTGTCTTATCGGGAACCCCGATTCGATGGGGATCATCTGATCCATGTGTAACCCCATTTTTGACTTCAGTAGCCATATGTAACGGTTTACTTAGCCAAACATATAGTTGCCGAAACTTTTAGAGTGCGCTTCAGACTTCAATTTCGCTCGTGGCTGAACGAAATTAAAGTCATCGCGCTCTAGAAAGCTGAAAGCCCGGTCTGTGCCCGGCCGAGAATGAGCGCGTGGATGTCGTGCGCGCCCTCATAGGTGTTCACGGATTCCAGATTCACCATGTGGCGGATGACGTGATATTCGTCCGCGATGCCGTTGACGCCCAGCATGTCTCGCGCCTGGCGGGCAATATCCAGCGACTTGCCGCAATT
>JAGWOU010000399.1 GCA_028870815.1 Rhodospirillales bacterium
GGTCCTGACCTCAACGATGTTGATTCCGACGCCTATCTCGCCAACGACCGGACGCTGGACGATCCGCAGATCGTTCGGGTGGAGCGGAGCGGGCATGTACGCTTACGGATCATTAACGGCGCCACGGCAACCGCATTCTGGATCAGCACAGGGGGCGTTCCAACACGGCTGATCGCTGTCGATGGCGATCCGGTGCAACCCTTCGACATCTCGGCGCCCTTGCCGATTGCCGAAGGCCAGCGGATTGACCTGCTTCTTGCGCTTCCCACCGGTGAAGGCTCTTATCCCATACTGGCACAACGCGAAGGAGATACGGCGCGGACGGGCATTATTCTCGCCACGCCGCAGGCGAAAATCGTAAAATTAGCGGCGGCGGCGCAGGCGGTGACAGGTGCTTGTGGCATCACGCTGGAAACCAAGCTGTTTGCGCAGACACCCCTCGTCAACCGACCCATCGACCGGGTTCACCAAGTGGTGCTCGCCGGCAGCATGACGGGATATGATTGGACGATCAACGGACGGCAATGGCAAAATCATGAACCTCTGCAAGTGAAACAAAGCGAACGCGTCGCACTCGATATCTTCAATCACAGCATGATGTCGCACCCGATGCATCTGCATGGCCATCACTTCCAGGTCGTTGCCATAAACGGTACGGCCGTGCAGGGAGCCATGCGCGACACCGTGCTGGTGCCGCCCATGAGCCGCATCAGCGTGGCATTCGATGCCGTAAATCCGGGGCGCTGGCTGTTTCACTGCCATAATCTCTACCATATGGCCGCCGGCATGATGACTGAAGTGCAGTATATTTAACAACGGTGATCCGGCGGCGCCTTGAGCGATATCAAGGCGCTGCCATCATTTAGGCGATATGAATAACCAACAAGATGGTCTGAAATCTTCATGAAAGGAACTGCGATATGTCTGGTTTTTTCCGTAAAGCTAGCGGCACAGCCTTGGCGTTAGCTGTCACCGCGCCGGCCGCATGGGCAGATTCTGCGGCAAGTAATACGGCAGGAGCTGGAGGTGCTGCCTTCCAAGGGCCCGGCTGGAATGGCTACGGGCCAGGGCCTTGGATGATGGGCGGATGGGGCGGTGGCATGCCGATGATGGGATATGGCGGTTGGGGCGGTTACGGTGGAGGGGGATGGCTCATGATGATCTTTGGCGCTGTTATTGTCGTGGCACTTCTGGTGTTCATCTTCCGCGCACTCTCCTGGACGGCGCATGCACCACATCAGCAAATGCCCCATTCCGGCGTCGGTTCGGCCGGCTTGCACGCGCTCGATGAGCGTTACGCGCGTGGCGAGGTCAATCGCGAGGAATATCTGCAGAAGAAACGCGATATTCTTGGAAGTTAACACATAGGACCTGCTTGTGGCCCATTGGCCTTGGCCGCAAATTTTTGTGAATACCAGAGTTGAGGGAGAAACCGGTAGGTCGGCAAGTTGTTCGCGCGCGAACGAGACAGCCATCTCCGATGTCGAAGCGGTGAGGCGCGTAATTGCGCGCTCATAGTCTGGCGGCAAATATATCCCGCGCGGGTCCAGTCAAAATTCTTATCTTGCAGCCCAACGGTCGCCCCAGTCATCTCGTGCTGGGGCCGGAGTCAGCATGGCCCCAGCGCCTCGATGATGCGGCAGCTGCCAACGGTGCCGCCATGGCATGAAGCGATCATCGCGGCCAGTTCCCGCTGCAAGGCGGTCAGGTCGGCGATCTTCCGTTCCACCTCGGCGAGGTGGCCGCGGGCCAGGGCGTCGACCGTCGCGCAGTCGCGCCCGCGATCTTCGGAAAGCTCCAGCAGGGCGCGAACCTGATCCAGGGAGAATCCCAATTGCCGGGCGCGGCGGATGAACGACAGCCGCCCCAGTTCCGCCTCGCCGTAGCTGCGGTAGTTGCCGCCGGATCGCCCCGGGGGCGGCAGCAGCCCGATCTTCTCATAATACCGGATCGTCTCGGCCTTGGTGCCCGTCGCCTTGCCGAGCGTGCCGATCGTCATCACCATCCGCTTGACCCTCTAGTTGCTACAGGGTGCATGTAATTGGCCATCGACCGAATCTGAAGGGATGACGAGATGGCGGGTGGTTGCTGCGGCGGCTGCGAACCGGCACCGCCGCCGAAGGACACGGCGTGGCGGCGGGTGCTGTGGATCGCGCTCGCGGTGAATCTGGGCATGTTCGTGGTGGAAGTAACCGCCGGTGTCTCCGCGCGCTCCGCCGCGCTGCGGGCGGACGCGCTCGA
>JAGWOU010000400.1 GCA_028870815.1 Rhodospirillales bacterium
GGGCCGTACTGTTTCCACCGAGACGCCCTTCGCCATAAGGGCGGGGCCGTTTTCCGTATGAAGCCGAAAACGCGGCGGCACGCCATCCTCGAACACTTCGAGCAGAAGGGTGCCGGTGTCTGTCTCGATGCGGCGCATCTCGTCATGGTCATGATGCCCATGCCCATGCCCATGCCCATGCCCGCCATGCCCATTGTTGTGTCCATGATCGTGATGATGCCCGCCGCCGGCCAGAATCAGCGCACTGCCGATATTCACGGCGAGGCCAAGGCAGGCAATGGGGATGGCTTCGGCAAAATGGATCGGCACGGGCGCGAAGAAGCGGCTGACCGCCTCATAGCCGATCAACAGCGCGATCATCGCCAGAATAAGGGCGCTGCTGAAGCCGGCGAGGTCGCCGAGCTTGCCTGTGCCGAAGGAAAAGCGGGGATCATCGGCATGTCGGCGCGCATAGCGATAAGCAAGGGCAGCCAGCAGCAGTGCACCGGCATGGGTGCTCATGTGCAGGCCATCGGCCACGAGTGCGATGGAGCCGAACAGCCAACCGCCGATGATTTCCACGGCCATCATGGCGCCGCACAGCCAGATCACCCACCACGTGCGGCGCTCGCTCTGCGCATGATCGGACCCAAGAAAAACATGGCTGTGGCCGGCGTTCACGGCGGATTGGTTCGGCACGTCTTCTCTCACTTCAAATAGGTGCGGACAACTTCGAGCAATTGCTCTACGGCGTCCCCATTCAGCGCACCCGGATGTTTCGCGTCATCGACGAGATGGGTGCGGACGTGGTCTTCCACGATCTCAGCCATCAGCCCGGCCGTGGCGCCCCGTACCCCAGCGATCAGGTGCATGACCTTCTCGCAGCCGGCCTCACCTTCGAGCGCCCGCTCGATGGCCTCAACCTGGCCGCGAATGCGACGTACGCGTGCCAACAAACGCTGCTTGTCTATAACTGTATGGGTCATGGCCCGTATTATAGATTACCCTCCTACCCTATTCAAGAGTTTGGGCGATTTCGAGCTTTCGAAAAGCGCTGATACCTTTCATTCCCGTTCTTAAGAGCAATGATAAAGCCTTATGGGGCTTCCGAAGTGTTCATCGGCATCATACTCCTGCTGATTTCCGTTCTGCCGCGGCGTGCCGGACTGCATCCGGCGGTGCAGCGGGCAAGTTAACGTTTCAACGCGGCCCGAGTAAAACCTCGCCATTCCAGTTTTGTCGTGCGGGAGTTCGGCCTTCCTGTCGCGCTGCTGGCAGAGCGGATTTGAGGTCTTGCATAGCCTCGTCAACACCGTCTTGTTCATCGACCAGAGTGCCGAGTGGCTTCAGATGTTCAATTTTTTCAGCGACCACGGTCCCGATCCAGAGCGGTTCCGTACCTCCCGCACTGGTGAGTACCGTACCGGACGGCCAGACCCGTAAAATCAGCCGCTGGCCGTGCGGCACATCCTTGCCAGTTTTAATCATCACCAGAGCTTCGGCGCGGCCATTATCGAGATGTGGTAGCACGGGCAGCGCGTCGGCCTTCGCATTTGGCAACAGCCATTCCGCGGACGACGACAAATCCCACGGCACTGGCGCCTGCCAGCCATGGGCCAGCAATGCGGCCTTCAACGACGTCAACGACCCTGCCCATTGCAGGATAAACGGTTCCTCATAATCGCCCAGCAGATCAACACGCCATATCGGCATGCTGGCCCATGCGCCATTGCGCCAATCCATGAGGGACATCTCCCGCACGGGCAAAGTGAGCGCATAGCGCCGCATATCCACAGCGTGTTTGGCTTCGATATGCAGCCCGCCGGCCACGAGCAGCGCGGCCAGCCCCGCCGCCCCGCGACCGGGGGCACGAACTTTTCTGCGCGCGTGCTGCAAATAGACAATTCCTAGCAATGCCACCCAGGCCACGCCGAAGGCTAGTCCCGCTGTTACATCGGAAAGCCAGTGGGCGCCGAGATAGAGCCGCGAGAAAGCAATGGCGCCCACCAGCAACACCGCGGCCAGCGTGACCAGCATACGGGCGCGCGCTCCCACTTCCCTGCAAATCAGCACAACGAGAAATCCATAGAGGGCCGCGCTGGCCGTGGCGTGGCCGCTCGGGAAGGAATAGGCATCCCACCCCGCAAAACCGGCTGCGGGTCTGGCGTGTTGCAGGGTGATTTTCATCAGGAACGCGAACAGGCTGGCGCCAGCCACCGCGGCAAGACCATAAGCTGCCGCACGCCAGGCGCGTTG
>JAGWOU010000401.1 GCA_028870815.1 Rhodospirillales bacterium
AGTCTATAATATTATATAATTGGTCAAATATTTAGCCCTTCGTGAAGACTTCACAAGCATTTGAACAATATGTCAGCTTCTGAGACGGCTGATCTTCTATATTTTCTGTAAATACTGTGCTTTGGGATGTGTGTCTGACAATTTTGTTCGGCAGCGTGATGCTGCGGTTGTCAAAGCGGCGTGTAATTGGGGGTGAACATGCCCGTATAAGAAATGTGGGCAAGTGCGACTTGGTCTGCCCCCTTAGAAGTACTCCATCATTGATGTAGCTTTTAGGTGGAGGTTCTGGATGCCGCGGAAGATTTATAAGCCTGAGGAGATTATCGCCAAGCTGCGTCAGGTTGAGATTTTGACCTCGCAGGGCAAGTCAGCGATTGACGCGATCCGGTCGATTGGCGTGACGGACGCGACTTACTACCGCTGGCGCCAGGAATATGGCGGGCTGAAGGTCGACCAGGTGAAGCGGCTAAAGGAGCTGGAGGCGGAGAATGCGCGGCTTCGGCGCGCGGTCTCAGACCTGACGCTGGAGAAGTTGGTTTTGAAGGAAGCCGCTTCGGGAAACTTCTAAGCCCGGCGCGCCGCCGGGATTGTGTGAAGCACGCCGTGGCCCAACTCGGCGTGTCGGAGCGGTTTGCCTGCCGAGTATTGGGGCAGCCGCGGGCGACACAGCGCAAGGCGCCCAGGACAGCCGATGACGAGGCGGCATTGACGGCCGACATCATCGAATTGGCGCGGCAATATGGCCGCTATGGCTACCGGCGGATCACGGCGCTGCTACGGGACGCAGGCTGGCTGGTGAACAAGAAGCGCGTGGAACGGATCTGGCGCCGGGAGGGGCTGAAAGTGCCGCAGCGCCAGCCAAAGCGCGGGCGGCTTTGGCTCAATGACGGCTCCTGCATCCGGCTCAAAGCTGAGCGCCCCAACCATGTCTGGTCCTACGATTTTGTTGAGGATCGCACGCATGATGGACGCAAGATCCGGATGCTGAATGTCGTCGACGAATTCACGCGCGAAGCACTGGCCATCCGGGTGGCACGGCGGCTGAATTCCAATGACGTCATCGACGTGCTCTCCGACCTGTTCATCCAGCGCGGCGTGCCAGGGCATGTTCGGTCAGACAACGGACCTGAGTTCGTCGCCAAAGCGGTGCAGGCATGGATTACCGCCGTCGGCGCCCAGACAGCCTACATCACACCGGGTAGCCCCTGGGAGAATGGCTATATCGAAAGCTTCAACGCCCGGCTGCGTGACGAATTCCTCAACGGCGAGATCTTCTACACACTACAGGAGGCAAAAATCCTCATCGAAGCTTGGCGTCGCCAGTACAATACCATCCGTCCGCACTCGTCGCTCGGCTACCGCCCGCCGGCACCAGAGGTGGTCCTGTGGCCGCCGCCGACCGCAAAACCAAATCACCTGCCATGCAATTAACTACGCTGGACCTGGATCACCGATCAGGGGCTTGCCAGCCTCCCCATCCAATTCCGTGGTAAGCTCCCCTGCCTTCCGTGCGCCCTTCCCCGCACTGGCTTTCGTCTTCCCCTTCCCGGCCCGCTTGCGCATGACATTGATGGCGGTGGCATCGAGCGTGTTCTTCAGATGGATTGCATAATGCTTCTCGATCATCTCGACGCTGGTCCGGCAGTTCTTGGCGATCTGGTAGATATCTGCGCCTTCCATCAACCGCATGCAGATATACGTGTGGCGCAAACTATAGGCGGTCCGGGCCTTGCCATCCCGATCAAGCTTCAAGCCTGTCCGGGCCAACAGATTATTGAACAGCTTGATGTGATTGCCCGGGAAGACAAGGTCTGTCGGCTTCGGATATTCCGGCTCAGGCAGAACAGGCACATCCCCACCAACCCTGCGCCGTAGCTGCCGCTCCCGGCGGGATTCCGCCTGCACCGGCTTAGCCCGGGCCAACAGCCGCTGATAAACCCGCACCGCCCCCGGCATGCTCTTGCAATGCCCGACACCGCGCTTTCCGCGAACCTCGATCTCCAGAAGCTCCTGCTTGCCGTCACCCTCAGCAATCGTCACATCCCGATGCTGCAGATTGAACGCTTCATCCGGCCGTAGCCCGGTATTGGCCATGAACAGCACGAAGTCATAAACCTGCTCGGCATTCCACTTGAGGTGTGAGCGGAACGGTTCCTTCGCATAAGCCCGCGCTGCCTCGTAAAGCTGCTTGTACTCCTCGGGGCTGAACCAAGGCCGGTGGGTGATCTT
>JAGWOU010000402.1 GCA_028870815.1 Rhodospirillales bacterium
GGCGCGTGCCAGCACCACCGTGGCGGCGGTGGAGGAATACAACCCGCCCAGCACGCCGGTGAGCAACGTGCCCGCGCGCGGGAATACATAACGATGCGCCAGATAGCCGAGATAGGAGATGCCGGAGATCACCAGCACCGCCACCCAGATCTTCGTCCAGGTGATGCCGGGCAGATAAGGCACTTCCGTTCCCGGCAGCAGCGGATAGATCAGCCCGGCCAGGATCAGGAATTTTGCCAGCGTCACACCTTCTTCTGTCGGGAAGGCATCTGAGAAGCGGCGGATTTTCACCTGCTCGCCCAGTGCCAGCAAGATCAGCACCGTCAGCGCCGCGATCACGGCGATCGGCGCGGTGATCATCAGCGGCCCCAGCGTATAGGCGATCAGCCCGATCACCGTCGGCACCAGGGAGGTATCGCCCGCCTTTATCCGCTTGCGGTAATCCAGCATCAGCGCCAGCCCCAGCACGCCCAGTCCCACGCAGAAGGGGGTGACCGGGGCGATCACCCACAGCACAAAACCGAGGGCGGCAATCAGTGTGCTGGTACGGGTGGTGCCAAACCCCTGTGCTTCGGGCGGCAGCGGGCCTTTGCCCCTGCGCCGGTAGGCATGCAGCTCAAGCCCGATGATAAGCGCCAGCCCCACCGTGCCGAGAAAGCCGGACAGCAGAGGCGGCAGCGTGGTCATGCCCGGCGCAGCACGGCCAAGCCCTGTTCCAGATCGGCGATCAGGTCGTCCACATTCTCAAGCCCGATCTGGAAGCGCGCGGCTTCGCCTTCGAACCTGCCCGTGCCCGCACTGCGGCGGATGGTGCCGGTGGTGGGCAGCACCAGACTCTCAAACCCGCCCCAGCTGGCGCCAATGCCAAACATCTCCAGCGCATCGATCATCCGCACCACGTCTTCCGCGCTGTATTCCGGTTTGAACACCACCCCGAACAGCCCACAGGCGCCGGTGAAATCGCGTTTGAAAAATTCATGGCCAGGGCAGGAGGGCATGGCCGGATGCAGCACCCGCGCTACCTCCGGCCGGTCCGCGAACCAATGGGCGATTTTTAACCCCGCCGCCTCGGCCGCCTTCAGCCGCACATGCAGTGTGCGCAAACCCCGCAGCGCCAGCCAGCAATCATCCGGGCTGGCATAATTGCCGGTTTCCAAAGAGCCCAGACGCAGCCAGCGCCAATCCTCTTCGGAATTCACCACCACCGCGCCGAGAATAATATCCGAATGTCCGCCGGGGTATTTGGTGAGCGCATGGATGGACACGTCCACGCCCTTTTCAAACGGCGCGAAATGCAGAATGCCCCAGGTATTGTCGAGAAACACCTTGGCCCCGCGGCGGTGCGCCATCTCAGCCAGAGCGGGAATATCCTGCACCTCGAACGTATGGCTGCCAGGGCTTTCGGTGAACAGCACTTTCGTGTTGGGCCGGAACAGCGCCTCCAGTCCCTCGGCATTTATCATCGGGTCGTAATAGGTTGTCTCGACGCCAAAGCGCTTCAGCACGGAATCGCAGAAGCTGCGCGTGGGGCCGTAAACCGAATCCGGCACCAGCAGATGCTCGCCCGCGCTCATGTAAGCCAGCAGCGGCAAAGTGATGGCCGAAAGCCCGCTGCCTGTTACCTGCGCGTGGGTGCCGCCCTCGATTTCGGCGATGGCGGCCTCCAGCGCGAAATGGGTTTCGCTGCCCATCAGCCCGTAATTCTCCACCGGCTCGAAGGCGGCGCGCTGGCCGACGGCCTTCTTGGCCGCGACACTCGCATGCAGCACCGTGGAGCCGCGCTTTAACGGCGGATTGACGAACCCGTATTGCTTAACCGGCGCACGCCCCGCCTGCACCAGCGCCGTCTCGACCTTACGAACCATTCAAACCTCGATCGGCGTGTCGTCCCGCGCGCCCCATTCGGCCCAGGAGCCATCATAAATCGCCGCTTCCGGCAAGCCTGCCTGCACCAGCCCCAGAGTAAGCGCGCAGGCCGTCACACCGGAACCGCAGGAGGCAATGAGTTGCCGCGTTCCGTCCACGCCGGCGGCTGCGAACGCGGCGCGCAGCCGCTCCGGCGGCAGATAATGCCCATTCTCCAGCAAATCGGTGAAGGGCAGGGAGGTGGCACCGGGAATATGTCCGCTTCTCATGCCGGCGCGTGGTTCTGGTACCTGCGCGTAAAACCGCGCGGCGGCGCGGGCATCCAGCATCTGCGCCTCTTGGCTTTGCAGATTGGCGCGCATA
>JAGWOU010000403.1 GCA_028870815.1 Rhodospirillales bacterium
TATTGCAGCAATGTTGGCTGCGAGGCCGCAGCGTTGCTGGCCGGCATCACCATTGTGCGCTGGTCCAGCGACTGGAACATCCACACCGTGAGCCCCACGGTGATGATGAACAACGGCACAGTGAGAATGAGCGAAACGCCCTTCCAAATCTGCGCGCGGGAAATATCCAGCCCGTAGAAAAGCGCGGCTTGTGAAAGCAGCGCCAGTGCTGCCAAACCGCCCACGACCTCCACGAGAGATTGATAGTCCAGGCCATGGCGCATGGTGACGACAAGCGCCGCGCCCATCAGCACCACGGTGCTGATGAACCCGGCGATGTAGCGCACGGCGCTGCCCTGGCGGACGTCCGGATGCGCGAGAGGGTCTGAATGAGACCCGGCCATCTTCAGGCTCCAATCATGTATACGTAAACATAAACGCAAACCCACACTGTCGCCTGGAACTGCCAGAACATGCGCAGGTTCAGCATCCGCGCCACCACCATTTCGTTGAAGCCGTAGCGCGGGATCTGCACGAGCATCACCAGCATCCACAGAATACCAATACCCATGTGGATCGCGTGCGTAAGGATCAGCACGAAATAGGCGGAGAGGTAGCCGGAGCGGTCCATGCCGTCGCCATGCGCGGCCAGGGTTGTCAGGTCGCTAACGCCGAATGCCAGGAACACCACCGCCAGAGCGATGGCGGCGACAATCCCCAGTGCCGTGCCGCCGCGATTGCCGTTTTTCATGGCCACGGTGGCAAGGCTGTAGCTGGTAACGGAGCCGAGAATGGCGATGGTCTGCCAGAAGCCCTCGACCGGGTTGACGATCTGCGAGGCGATCGGCCCGCCGGCCGCGTTCATCGGCGTGTCGAGCACCGCATAGGCGGCGAACAGCGCCGTGAACAGCAGCGCGTCACTGAGCATATAAAGCCAGAACCCCAGCGTGCGGGCCGAGATTTGGTTATGCCCCGCATAGCCCGGGCGGAACAGTCGCGTATTCGCGGTGGGTGCGGTATCCTGGGCCATTAATGCGCCTCCGCATGGGTTGCGTGGTGGTGGGAACGGTCCGGCTGCTCGGCCGTGATCGCGCCAATGGAAAGATCGCGCTCCATTGCCTCGATTTCTGCCGGTTGCAGATGATAGCCCGCGTTCTTGTCGAAGGAACGGATGATCACCACCAGCACGATGCCCAGAAGTGAGATCGCCGCCAGCCACCAGATGCGCCAGATCATCGCGAAGCCCCAAATGCCGGCCAGCGCACCGAGAATAACCGGCAGGCCGGAATTGCTCGGCATGTGGATGTCCTCATAGGTGTCCGGCTTCGTATGCTCCATGCCGTATTTGCGGCGCCAAGCCAGCTCGTCGCGGGTGTTTACCTGCGGCGTCACCGCGAAATTATAGAATGGGATCGGCGTAGGCGTCAGCCACTCCAAAGTGCGCGACGTACCCCACGGGTCCGCGCTCAGGCGTTCCTTGTTGCGGTTTCGGATGGAAACCACCAGCATGATCGCGAAGAACGCGAGAGAGAGGACATAGAGGATCATGCCCAGCTCCTCGATCACCAGCATCGGCTTCCAGGCGGTCTCGAACGTCCAGTCGAGCCGGCGCGTCTCACCCTCGAAGCCCAAAGCGAACATTGCGGTAAATACCGTGATGGTACCTAGCGCGAAGGTCCAGAAGAACGCCTTGCCCCAGCCTTCGTGCAACCGGAAGCCGAACAGTTTGGGGAACCAATAGGTAACGCCCGCAAACCCGGCGCAGACCACCATGATCACCATGCAATGGAAATGCGCGATGACGAACACGCTGTCATGCACTGTGTAGTTGATCGCCGGAAGGGCGAGCATCATGCCGGTCAATCCGCCGACCAGAAGCAGGAACAGCCCGAACATCGCCCACAGCATCGGCACCGTATAGGTGATGCGGGCGCGATACATGGTGAAGGCCCAGTTGAACACCTTCACGCCGGTGGGGATGCCGACCAGCATGGTGGCGACGGAGAAGAAGCCGTTAATATCCGGCCCTGCGCCCATGGTGAAGAAATGGTGCAGCCAGACCAGCCAGGAGATACCGGCGATGGCAAAGGTGGCCGCCACCATCGTCACATAACCGAAGATCGGCTTCTGCGAGAACGCCGGAATCACCTCGGATAGCACACCGAAGGTTGGCAGAATGAGGAAGTACACCTCGGGGTGGCCCCAAATCCAGAACAGGTTGGTGTACAGCATCAAATTGCCGCCC
>JAGWOU010000404.1 GCA_028870815.1 Rhodospirillales bacterium
GGACAGCACCGGCAAGAACAGCAGCAGTGTGGGGCTAACCTATCAATTCAATTACTGAGGCGGCGTCCAGGGTGTGAGATTCAATGCCTTCAGGTTCAGCGCCTTATCCGTCGCGATGCGCAGGGCGGTTCCGGGAACTTCATAATATTGTGTCAGCCCCGCCTGCTTGGCCAACCGCAAGCATGGCTTGGTGCCCGGCCCATGCGGGAAGAAAATCACGGTGTTTGGCAGCACCGTCTGCCGTGTCAAAACCCATTGTGATCGCCTGAAATGATTCGGATCGAGCGCGATCACGCTGCCATCCACAACAACCCGCCCAAGCTCGGCCTGCCTGAAGCCAACCATGGCCTGCTCTGTGGCTTGTTGGCGCGTCACGCTAAGCATGCCGAAAAATTCTTCAGGAAAGCGAAGGTTCTGCGGATTTTGCAGCCCCCATAGCCCCACGAAAGACGACAGCAAGGCAACTGCAAACACCAGAACCGCTTGCCGGTCATTCAATGCCTTGCGCGCGCCTAGCTGCTTTGCCATGGCCTGGTTTGCCAACGGCCAGAACAGCCCAAAAATCATAGGAAATGGATAATAATTGCTAAGCGTTCCAGCGATTGGACTTACGGCAAGCCAGTTCAGCCCCAGCCAGGGCAGGCAGGCGGCAAAGCCGGCAAGCAATCCCGGCACCCGGCATCGCCGCGCCAGAATAAGCGTCACAGCCAGAGGCAACACCAAATAGAGGCGATAAACGAGATAAAATTCCAGCCTGGTGGCAAGCACAATCAATGTTAGGTCTGCAAATGGCGGCTTGCCCAGATAAACCCGCGTGAGGGCTTCACCCCCGGGGAAAGCCACATGCTGAACCGCCACGGCCGCGACGCTCCAGCAAAACGCGGCGGCGGCATACCCAAACAGGGGCCGCAAGCGTTCCCGGTCCACGCCTTGCCAATACAGGCCCAGCCCGCCGGCAAAAAGTAGAAGGCCGAGATGAAACCCCGCATCTTCCCGTGTTATCAGGCAAAGCACAAAGAACAGCCGCGCCAGCCAAACCCGGCCACAGGAAAACGCGGCAAGGAAGGCCATGCCAGTGGCAATGATCAACAACTCGAAATGCGGATTGCAGGACGCCGCGAGAACCATGCCGTTAAAGGCAAACAATACCGCCAAAGCCGCTGCCCATGGCCGCGCCAAGCCCAGCCGGGCCAGCAGCACATAAACCGGCAGCGCCATCAGCCCCTGCACCGCCCCCAGAAACACCGCGAAAAACTGCACGCGGGTGAGTGGCAAAAGCAAGGAAAGCCCGGAGGTAAGCCAGAATACCGGCACAATATGGGTGGCGAGATAACTCTGCCCGCCGGAAACCAGCGGCGTTTTCAACCACCAGCCGCTATGCCACATCAGCGAGGCGAGAATGCCGCCATCGCCCCACCAGGCGCCATTTATGTAAAAATAGCGCAGCCCCAGCGTGAAAAACGCCGCAAAAGGGACAACCGCCACCAGAAGCGGCAGGCCCCAGCCGAGAAACTTATTGCCGTTCACGCGTGGCCGAGAAGGTGATCTCGGGGAAATTCTCCTTCATCCGGTTCAGCTCCCATGCATTGCGGACGAGATAAACCGGCGCGCCGTCGCGGTCTTCGCTCATGGCGCTTTTGTTCACCTCGATGAAGAATTTCAGGCGCGCCGTGTCCTCGGAGAAGATCCAGCGCGCCGTATCGAACGGGGCGGGGTCAAAGCCGATGGGCACATTATATTCCTGCTCGATGCGGCTGGAGAGCACGTCGAGCTGCAGCATGCCGACCACGCCGACAATCCAGTCCGCCCCGGTCATCGGGCGGAAGACCTGAGTGACGCCTTCCTCCGCGAGGTCTTCCAGCGCCTTGCGCATCTGCTTGGCCTTCATCGGGTCCGTCAGACGCACGCGGCGCAGGATTTCAGGGGCGAAATCCGGGATGCCGGTGAAGCGCAGCTTTTCGCCCTCGGTCAGCGTATCCCCCACCCGCAGCGTGCCGTGATTGGGAATGCCGATGATGTCGCCCGGAAACGCCTCTTCCGCCAAGGAACGGTCCTGGGCGAAGAAGAAGATCGGCGCCTGGATCGCCATCGGCTTGCCGGTGCGCGAATGGTTCAGCTTCATGCCACGGGTGAATTTGCCCGAGCAGATGCGGGTGAAGGCAATCCGGTCGCGGTGCTGCGGGTCCATATTGGCCTGCACCTTGAAGACGAAGCCGG
>JAGWOU010000405.1 GCA_028870815.1 Rhodospirillales bacterium
GGCAGCCATGCCAGCGATGAATTCCGGGAAAAATCGATAGAACCCGACGCCAAAAGCGAGGTTCAGGCTATGCCCCCATAAAAAATAGAGGACGCCCAGAATCGGGAAGGCGGCGATGACCAATTGCAAGGAAACAAGGTTGATAAAATAGGTGATGATGAGCGCCAACAACGGAAACAGGAGATAACCCGCCCATTCCGTGCTGACGGACCAGGCTGGATAGTTCCAGGCGCCGAAATGGTCCGCCCCCCAGCCCTGCACCAGAAACAAATTTTCCACCAAGGTGACCAGACCGAAGCGCTGTGGCGCATGCGGATGCACCCCCAATGCCGCACCACCGCCAGCCAGCGCCAGCAGGATGAGGATGGTGGCCAAATGCACGGGATAGATGCGAGCCAGGCGCTTGGCATAGAAGCGAAGCGCCTGGCCGCTTCCGGCCCAGCGGAAATACTTATGCAGATGATTCTTTCGCACCGCGTCGAACTCGCGATGGGTGTGCAACAGCACCAAGCCGGAGAGGATGAAAAATCCGTCCACGCCCATATAGCCATGCGTAACCAGCGCCGAGAACGGCCCGAGCGCCCGGGAAAAATGCAGATGCAGATCGACGTGATAGATAAAAACCCAGGCCGCAAAGGCGGCACGGCAGATCGTAAGGTCGGTGATGTCTGACTTCTGACTCATCGGCCACCCTGCTCTAGATCAATCCCGCCGCAGATAGAAGCAGCGGCACCTGTCATATGCAGGAAAAGACGACAAAAGAAAGAAGCCCGCCAGCCCAGTTAGGGCGGCGGGCCAAGTTCAGGGAGGAAACGCCAGTCACACGGCAGGATGAAGAACCAACCTCATCCTATAGTCATAATGCAACGCAGCATGCCGAGGCGTCCAGCAAAAACACATGAGAAAAAGCATTAATTTTAGGCTTTGACGCAAGGTTTGATTAAACAAAAACCAAATTAATAAAATTTTTTCAGATATTGATTAAATTTAAATCAAACCCGAAGAATGTGAATTTCCACCAGCGGGCGCTTGCCCAGCGGCTTGCCGACGATACGGCGCAAGGCCGCCCTGGCCGCGTCCGCGAAGGCTGCTTCGTCTTGGCGGAAGGAGGGGGCGAAATCTTCCAGCGCATCGTGAAATTCCCGCTCAAACGCCAGGCGCTGGGCTGCTTCAAGCTCTTCCAGCAGCCCTGGCGCGGAAATACGCGGCGCGCCATGCAGCCTGCCCTTCGAGTCGACCGCGAAGCTGCCGATGACAACGCCATTGAACAACATGCGCTTGCGGGCCGCCAGAATGCCGTTTTTAAGCGGCACCACCTTGCTGCCGTCCACCGCCAGCCGCCCGGTTGGCACGGAATCGACCACAGCCGGCCCGTTGCCGCCGAACAGCACCACGTCACCATCCTCGACAAGCAGCGTGTTGATGCCGGCTTCCCGCGCCAAGGCGGCCTGGGTAGAGAGATGCCGCCACTCCCCATGGGTAGGGATCACGCATTTGGGCCGCACCAGCTTGTAGAGCTTACGCAGCTCCTCGCGCGCCGGATGACCCGAGACATGCACGAACTCATCCCCATCCACGATGACCTGCACGCCGCGCCGGGAAAGCTGGTCTTGCACCGCGAACACCGCGCGCTCGTTGCCTGGAATGGTGCGGGAGGAGAAGATCGCCTTATCCCCCGCCCCTAGCACGGCATAACGGTGCGTGTCCGCGGCGATGCGCGCCATGGCCGAGCGCGGCTCACCCTGACTGCCGGTGACCAGAAGCAGGAGATTGTCATCCGGGATGGCGCCGATTTCCTCCTCGGGCACAAAATCCGGCACGTCGTTCAGATAACCCGCCTCCTGCGCCGCCGCGATGTAGTTGGTCAGGCTGCGGCCCACCAGGGCGATATGCCGCCCGGCGATTTCGGCCGCCGAGATGATGCTGGCCACCCGCGCGACATTGCTGGCAAAGCAGGTGACGGCCACACGCCCCGTTAATTCCGGCAGCAGCGCCTCAAAATTCTTCTTCACATCCTGCTCGGAACCTGAATAGCCCTCCACCAAGGCGTTGGTGGAATCCGAAACAAGCGCCAGCACGCCTTCATCGCCCAATGCCTTCAGCGCCGCCTCGTCGGACACATCGCCTATCACGGGGGAGGCATCGAATTTCCAGTCTCCGGTATGCAGAACGGTGCCGTAGCCGGTGGTGATGGCAAGCGCCTGCGCCTCCGGCG
>JAGWOU010000406.1 GCA_028870815.1 Rhodospirillales bacterium
GGCCTGGTGATAATTTTGAAAGCGATTCGATTTCAACCTGGGCGTGCATTGAAATCTGCCAGCTTATAACGGCTGCCCAGGCTGTAGCGGCTACCTGGATGGGTGAGCAGGGAGCGCGTGGCGGGGCCGGCTTTTGCCCAGGTACGGCGGAGCAGGCAGAGGCAAGGCTCATGCGCCGCAAGCTGCAACAGTTTTTGTATCCGCGCATCCGGCTGGCCCGCGTGGATGATGTGCTCCACCTCATGCGGCGGTTCGATGGATTGCAGGTAGCGGTTGGGGGTGATGGCGGTGAAATCCTGCGCCAGATAATCCGGCGCGAAGGCGGGGGAGACGTAACGCTCCTCAAGCTGCACCGGAATCTCGTTCTCGAAATGCAGGATCTCCGAATAGAAAAGTTTCGCGCGGGGGCGCGGCGAGAATTCCACGGCAATCTCCGCCCCGGCGGGGCGGGAGTCCAGCGCCAGAACCTGGGCGCGGTGAACGTGGCCACGGCGGGTGATGTCTTCCGCGATGTCATGGATTTCCAGCAAAGGCGAGCGCGGGGCGGGCGGTTGCACAAAGCTGCCCGCCCCTTGTACGCGCAGCAGCACGCCTTCCGCGGAAAGTTCGCGCAGGGCGCGATGCACGGTCATGCGCGAGGCGCCGAGCTTGTCCATCAGTTCGAATTCGGAGGGGATTTTTTCGCCCGCTTTCCATGTGCCCGCAGCGATGCCCGTGCGCAGATAGGTTTTTACTTGCTCATAGAGTTTCTCGGGGCGCAGATCGTCCATGGTCAGAGACGCCTGCGCAGCACGGCGTCAAACCCGGCGCGGGCGGCGTCGGCTGTGATATGCCGGCCGTTTTCCACCACGCGCCGGCCACGCACCCACACATCGCGCACGGCGGGGGCGCGGGCGGTGAAGATGGCGTCCGCCAGAGCATCTTCGGGCAATTCTCCCGCGATGGTGACGAAGCTGGCGGGGGCGCCGATGGCAAGTCCGTGCCCCAGCCCCATGGCCTGCGCGCCGCCGGCAACAGCGTGCTGGTAAAGTGCCGTGGCGGTGGGGCGGATCGCCTCCGTGGCCATGACGTTCCTTTGGCGCTGGCCGAGGCGCTGGGAATATTCGAGCATTTGCAGCTCCCTTCCAGCATCGATGAGCACGTTTGAGTCCGAGCCGATGCCATAGGCGCCGGTGAAATGTTGAGCGGGGAAGATGCCGTCGCCCAAATTGGCCTCGGTGATCGGGCAAAGCCCGGCCACGGCGTTGGCTTTTGCCATGCTCTGGGCTTCGGATTCAGTAATGTGGGTGGCATGCACCAGGCACCAATTGGCGGAAACGGGCGCGTTGGCCAGGAGATATTCCACCGGCCGCGCGCCGGAGAAGGCAATGGATGCTTCTACCTCGGCGGTTTGTTCGGCGATGTGGATGTGAAAAGGCGAGTTGCCATTCAGCGTGACGAGGGCGGAGATTTCCTCCAGCGTGGCGGCGCGCAGCGAGTGGGGCGCGCAGCCGGTGGCGGAGAGTTCGCGGCAGCGCGCATAAAGTTTGCCGTAGCTATCCAGCGAATTGATGAACCGGCGCTGGCCTTCGGCTGGGGGTTTTCCGCCGAAGCCGGAATGGGCGTAGAACACGGGCAACAGCAGCAGTTCGATACCGGTTTCCGTTGCAGCCGCCGCGATGCGGGAAGCCATTTCGGCAATATCGGCATAGGCTGTGCCATCCGGCGCGTGGTGAAGATAATGGAATTCGGCAATCGAGGTGAAGCCGCCTTCGAGCATCTCGGTGAAGGCCAGGGTGGCGATGGCTTGCACATCATCTGGATCCAAAGAGAGGGCTAGGCGGTACATCAGCTCCCGCCATGTCCAGAAACTGTCTGCCGTGGGGCCGCGAAGCTCGGCTTTTCCGGCCATGGCGCGCTGGAAACTGTGGCTGTGCAGGTTTGGCATGCCGGGCAAGGCGATGCCCGTGCCGCCCGCGATGCCTGTTTCAACGTGCGTGATCAGGCCATCCGCGAAGGAAAGAGCAACATCCTCCGTCCAGCCGGCGGGCAGCAAGGCATGGCGAAAAATGATGCGTTCGGACACTGGACAGGCCTCCTTGGGATGCGTATTGTATATACAACTTTTCCCTGAACGCCAAGGTGCATTACATGCGGGCAGAGCGGATTTTCACCAATGCGAGGCTGGCGACCATGGACCCGGCGCATCCGGGTTTGGGCGTGGTGGAGCATG
>JAGWOU010000407.1 GCA_028870815.1 Rhodospirillales bacterium
AGCGCGACAGGATCCACAAATAACGCCCTGTGCCTTCCCCGACGATCGACCAGCTGTAATCCGGCGCATGGTCCAGCACCCAGTAATTGCCGAGGTAGAATGGCCCGAAAAAACTGACCTTGAATTTGGCGCCGCTGCTGCCTGGGATAAGCTTGGCCGTACCCCGGCTCACGCGCATTTTGCCATTGGCGTCGCGGCAGGCGTTCACGATGTCGATTTTGCCGTCCGCGCGCAGGCTGTAATCGGCCGTCACCGCCTCGCAGCCTTTTTCGAAGAATTGGTCGTAGCGCGCCACCTCGTACCAGCGCCCGAGATAATCCTTCAGCGACACGGAGCGTAGCGGCTCCGGCACCAGCGGGTTGCCTATTTTGTGGCGTCTGGCCAGCATGGCTCCGCCGGCAATGGCCGCCACCGGTAGGGAAAAGGCCGCCGCGCGCAGCAATGTGGAAGATGCGTCTTTAGAAGCCGCCACCTCTGCCTACCTTTCATCGCTCATGCACTGTCTTGCACATGGTGGCGCGGGTGGCGCGCGTCCAGCTTTTTCAGGCGGAGGCGGGGATCAGGCCGGGTATGGCGGGGGCGGTTTCGCCTAGCCGCCGCCACTGGCCGCCGCGCAGAATCTCGCTGGGGTTGAACTTTGCCTTGTAGGTCATCTTGCGGCTTTCTTCGACCCAGTAGCCGAGATAGACATTGTCCAGCCCCAGCTCCACGGCGCGGCGCACCAGCCAGATGATCGCGTAAGTGCCCAGCGAGCGCTGAACGAGGGCTGTGTCGAAAAAGCTGTAAACGGCGGAAACCCCATCTCCCAGCCGGTCGGTCAGGCAGGCGCCAACAAGCTGCCCCCCGGGCAGGCGGAATTCCACCATCGAGGTTTCAATCGGCGTGTCCTCAACCATGGCGCGATAGTCGTAGAAGCTCATGGTGGACATATCGCCCTCGCCATGGCGGGTTTGCTGGTAGGTTTGGAACAGGGCGTATTGCTCGGCCGTGGCGCGCGGCGGCATTTCCTGCACCAGCAGGTCGGTATTTCGCTTCTCGATGCGCTTTTGCGTGCGGCTTGGCAGGAAATCCCGCGCGCGGATGCGGATGGGCACGCAGGCGTTGCAATTGGGGCAGACCGGGGCGTAGGCGATGTTGTGGCTGCGCCGGAAACCGCCGCGGGAAAGCCGGTCGTGCAGGGTTTCAGCGGAAACGCCGGCAAGTTCGGTCACAACCTTGCGCTCTGTCCTGCCCGGCACATAAGGGCAGGGCAGGGGCGAGGTGGTGTAGAAGAAATGCGGTCTCCGGGCGGGCTTGAAACTCATGCTAGGCCCTATGTTTGGGGCTTGGCGCCGCCGCGTCAATAACGAAATTGCACAGCCCTTACGAGAGTGAGGCCGGAAAGCATGTCGTGCGCGGCGCGGCGGCGCGGATTAAGGAAGACCAGCAGAAATGGCAGGCCCGCCAGGGCGAAGCTCAGCCAGAGCAGCAGGGTCCACACAAAGGCTTGGGCGAGCGTGGGGGGTTCCAGCGTCGCGTCCTGCCGCGCGGCCAGCCCGGCCAGGCGCTGGCCAGGCGTGGCGCCGGTGCCGCCGATCAGCAGCGTGTAATACAGCAGCGGCAGCCAGGGCAGGACGTGAAAGGCCATCCAGCCGAACCCCAGCGTGAGCACGCCAAATATGGCGATGGCGAAAGCCATGGCCCAGAAGAACAGAGCGATGCCGATCATGTCGAGGACAAAAGCGGCGCATCGGCGTGGGATCACGCCATGGGAGAGGGCGCGTTCAGGGGGCGGCGGATAAAACAGAGACTGGCTCATGCCACTGAGATTGCGCTTTTTCGTGCCGCGAGCGCAAGGGCCAGCAATACCGGCAGGCATGCGGCCAGCAGGGGCGCGTAAAGAAACCAATGGTACAGGGGAGAAAGCAGCAACAAAGGCGCGAGGTACACAACGACCCCCAGCGCCAGCGCGGCAATTTCCGGCCGGGCTTCCAGCGCCAGGGCCAGGGCGGCGATAACGGCCACGCTGTCATACGCATAGGCGTGCGGTTGGGCGAGAAAGCTGGCGATGAGCGTAATGGCCACCGCCAGCCGGTAAGGTGCCTGCCGCGCTGCCCAGGCGGTGAGCGCGATCATGAGGGCCCCGCAAATTGCCTGTACGATCCAGGCGGCTTTTTCGCTGGCGCCAAGCACCACCAAATTGGCGGCGGGAGTGACGATGAT
>JAGWOU010000408.1 GCA_028870815.1 Rhodospirillales bacterium
AAACTCTGCGACCTCGAAGCCCACCTCATCAGGAAGGTTGAACAAATCGACCTGCCCAGTGCGCGGGTCGATAATGCTCACCTCCTCATCCTTGTTGAAGGTGATACCGGTTTGGCTCAGCGCGGTCGTGATGCGCCGGGGAGGGCGGTGGTCGATCAGGTAGCCGTCAATAACCGCCTGGCGATAGCTGTAGAGATAGACTGGATATCCGAAAATCTCGCGTGTGTGCAGCGCCGGAGTGGCGGTTAGAGCGATGCGAGTCGCGTCAAAATATTCCAGCACACGCTTATAGGCGGAGAGGTAGTCTTCCAAGTTACGAAAGCCGAGGTCATCCTCCCGCAACTCGGCATCAAGCGTGTAGCCGCGATGCGCCTCATCCACGATGATAAGGTCGTACGTGCCGGGGGTAGGGCGCTGCGCGGTGGGGTCATCGAACACGCGGCGGATCATGGCCTGAACAGTGGCCACCTGCACACGGTCGGTGGCTTCGGGGAATTTCTTTTCCAGCTCCGCAATGGGAAATATCTGGTCGAATTTGAGGAAGCCTGACGCCTCGGTGGTGCTCATTGCATCCAGCGTCTGGCGTCCCAGAGCATTGCGGTCCACCAGGAAGAGGATGCGACGAAACTGCTTGCGCCGGAGCAATTCGTACATCAGCGCAATGGCGAGGCGCGTCTTGCCGGTGCCGGTGGCCATGGCCAGCAGAATGCTGGTCTGCCCGCGCGCCACGGCGGCCTCAACAGCGGCAATGGCCTCGTTCTGGTAGGGGCGCAGGCCCTGGATGCCCAATTCACGGTCAGCCTCCGCCACTGGGTTGGCCTGAGTCTGTTCCAAGCGCTCAGTGAGGTCACGGGGGGAGAACCATTCCACGAGGGCGCGGGATGAGCCGCTGCCGGGCCGGGCATCCCAGAACCAAATACCGGATTTGGTCTCCAACTGCTTCACATAGGGGCGGCCATTGGTGGCGAAGGTGAAGGGGACGCGGAATTGCTCCGTGTCATGGGTCCAAGGGCTGGCAGCCAGCGTCTCGTCAGGGGTTAGAGTGATCCCTCGTGCATAGCGTTTGGCTTGGCCAAGGCGGCCGGGGATGTCCTTAACCCAGGGTTTGGCCTCGATAACGCCAACGCAGCGGCATTCGATAAACAGGGCATAATCCACGGGGCCACTGGCGGTAGGCCATTCCGCGATGGCGATGGCCTGCCCCGGTGCCGGGCGCGTACCGTTGGCGTGGCGGAGTAACGCGGTATCTACTATCCACCCCGCCGCGCGAAGCTGGTCATCAATGAGGATACGGGTGGCGGCCTCATCCAGTTCAATCTTGTCAGCCTGCTCTTGGCCAAGTTGGGTGAAAAATGCCAGTTGCGGCGCGGGAGCGGCCTGAGCCGCAACCTGAGCGGCTTTAAGCGCGGCTTCGGCCTGCTTCAGACCGGCTTCCGTCTCCGTGGCATATTGCTCCCAGAAGGCACGGTCCTCCTGCGCGGCATGGGTTTCCGCCATGGCGTTGAGGTGGGCTTCCCGTGCTTCCTCGGCCTCAAGCCGGGCCTTAGCCTCGCGATCGGTGCTTGCCTGGACCTCTTCGCGCAACTTTTTCACCTCTTCTAGGAGTGTGGCGGAAGCATCCACTGGCGGCGCGGGCGGTATGAAAGGGCCGGGCTTGAAATTTGGAGAATTGTTGTAGGTCTGGTGGAACCACACCGCCGCGACACGTGCGATTTTTAAGGCTTGCAGTGCCTGGCCTTGGGTTCCGGTATCCTCGTGAGCTGCCGTATTGCCAAGTTGCTTCAAGTGGAAGAACAGCTCTGCCACTTGGCGGGGTAAGACAGAGCGAGCGCGAAGAGCGCGCAGCGCATCGTCGAAGCTTGCGCCGGTAGCGGGTAGTAGTCCATGCCGCGCGGCGATGTCCTTGGCGATAAACTCCCCCATCTGCCTGAGCTTAATCAGCGCGCCAGGGGCATCATCAAAGAAATACCGCTCAGCCAATGCCCCAAGCCGGGCAAGGCGCTCATCCGCCGCCGCTAGAAAGCTGAAATTGCCCGAAACTTCCATGACGGAAGCCTATTCGGTTTCGATAGGAAATCAACCTACTTTTAAAAAGCCAGTAGCTGAAGGAGCGTACAGTAGTCGCACCTGCCTGCTACATCAGCTCGTTTGCTGACAACGAAAAATAATACTGTAAATGAATAATTAAGGCGGC
>JAGWOU010000409.1 GCA_028870815.1 Rhodospirillales bacterium
GCATCAGCCCTTCCATGCGTTCGGCCAAGGCCTGCGCCAGAAGCCGCCGCCAGGTGGCGGAGTGCTTGTTGGCCAGCACCTTATCCTCATGCACGAAGCTGGTGATGATGGCGTTATAGCCCAGCCAGCGCAGCGGCTCCTTCTCCCAGCGCCGCAGCGCCTGGGCCATGGTTTTATCCCGGATCACCCAGGGCTGGCGTGTCTCCAGGTTTTCCCGCCCCAGAATCAAATCCGCCAGCGTGCGCCCGCCGAGATTGGAGGCCCCCACACCTTCCCCGCCATACCCGCCGGAAATTGCGATGCGGTTTTTCGAATCCAGCAGCATATGCGGCTGAAACCGACGGGACATGCCAAGATTCCCACCCCAGCGATGCGTGATTTTCACACCCTTCAACTGCGGGAAAATCTCGCCCATCAGATAGAGGCGCAGCCCTTCCTCGGCCTCCGTGGGGGTAAAATCCGTCCGCAGCTTGCCGCCAAACTGGTAGCCGCCCCGTGCCCCGAAGGCCAGGCGGTTATCCGCCGTGCGCTGGCCGTATGTCACCTGGCGGCTGAACTCGCTAAAACTCTGCCCGCGCGCAAGGCCGATTCCGGCCCACACATCCTCCGGCAGCGGCTCGGTGGCGATCAGCAGGCTCTGCACCGGCAATTGGTAATCACCTAAAGGCGGCAGGCTGGCGGCGTAACCCTCCACGGCGGGCACCACCCAACCGGCTTTCACAACGCCCTGGGCGGTGCGAATCTCGCCGGGCCGCCACTGCGTCACCAGGCTCTGTTCGTAAATCTTCACCCCCAGCCGTTCCACGGCGGCGGCCAGGCCGCGCACCAGCTTGGCGGGCTGGATGGTGGCGCAATGCGGCGTGTAAACCGCGCCCAGCGCACCGGGAATCCGCAGCTCCTGTGTCAGCTCAGCGGGGCTGAGCCAGCGGATATCTTCCTCGTTCAGCCCCTCCTGCGTGTGCATCGTGGTCAGCCAGTTGCGCAGCCGGGTTTCCTGCTCGGGGTAGCGCGCCGCGCAGTAAAGTGTGCCGCCCTTGCGGAAGTCGCAGTCGATGGCTTCTTCCCGTGTTACGCGCCCCACCTCGTCCGGGATGGCTTGCAGCAGGTCCCAGCTTTCCCGCCGGCGCGGTTCGGGCAGATGGCCCACAATCCGGTCCTCGCCCAGAATCGCCCCCATCACCCAGCCGCCATTGCGGCCGGAAGCGCCGAACCCGGCCGTCTCGGCCTCCACCACCACAATGTTCAGGCCCGGTGCACGGGTTTTCAGGTAATAGGCCGTCCAGAGCCCGGTATAACCCGCCCCGATAATGGCAATATCCGCGGTGATTTCGCCTTCCAGGGCCGGGCGGGGAATCAACCCGTCTTCAACCCCTTCCATCCACAGGCTGGCGCCGCGCCATTGCCGCGTTTTGTCATTTTGTGTCATGCGGGGCGTTTAACAAAAAAGCCGCGCCGGGCGGTTGACCCGGAGACACGCCTTACGCTCACCCGTTTGCGACGCGGCGTAAATCGCTGGCGATGCCGTCAATATCCGGCTTCACCGTGCTCAGCCCGGCGATGATGAATTCCGGTTGGCCCTTCCCGTTGAACACATAAATCGCCGCCGAATGCGTGACGGTGTAAACCGGCTTTTTCACCACCGAGAACACCACGCGGTAGCGCCGCGCCAGGCTGTAAAGTTCATCCGGCGTACCGCGCAGCCCCACGACATTGCCGCCGAACAAGGCGGTGTATTGCGTCAGCACGGCCGGGGTGTCGCGGTCTGGGTCCACGGTCACAAACAGCACTTTCACCTTGTCCGCCGTTTTGCCCATGGCCTTCTGCACGCGCTGTATGTTGTAGAGCGTGGTGGGGCACACATCAGGGCAATTGGTGTAGCCGAAGTAAAGCAGCACCACATCGCCCCGGAAATCCGCCGCCGTCACCTGCTTGCCGGTTTGCACATCCGTCATGGTGAAGGAGAGCGGCGGCACCAGCCCGTGGATATTCACATCCTGCTTCGAAAGCTGATGATGGCAGGCGGCCAGGGCCAGCGGGCTTAGGAGCAAAAGGCGGCGCAGCATACCGCCTTTTTGCGGCCAAGTTTGGCGGGTGGCAAGTTTTGGTGGCTTGGGGCTTTAAAGCCCCAGCACCGTCTCCGCCGCCTTTACTGCGCCTTCCAGCACGCCGGGCTG
>JAGWOU010000410.1 GCA_028870815.1 Rhodospirillales bacterium
GACGATGATGACGGCCATGATTGCCACGTAGAGCACCGGCGCCAACCTTCCCTGCATTGTCTTCTCCTTTCGATGCCGGGCATTTTATTCTCTTATCAAAACATCTCGCGGTCAGCCGATTTGGTTCAAAATCGCAATCCCGTAAAGTCAAAAACTAACACGACGTTATTATCGAAATTCCCCAGTATTGTTCCACGTGGAACGTTGCAGCTTTTGCCTTAAACCTTCAACATCCTCCGTCGGCAGGCCACAAACATTTCCCTGGCACACATAGGCCGCCTTCACATCATCTGGCTTGCCATAGGCAGAGTGCGACGCATTAATCCCGGCAGCACCGCGCAGCAGCACCACCGCCGGGTCAGCCGCCGCCAACGCCACCCGCGCCAAATCCTCCGCGCCGCCAGTCACCACCACGCAAGCCGCGTTCGCCAGAAAATCAGCCGCCGCCAGCAAAATGGGCGAACCTGTCAGCGCCCGCGCCCGCCCGCCAAAGGCCGCCAGCACGGCTTCCGCCTTGGCGCGATAATTATCCTGGCCGGTGAGGTGATACAAAGCGGCATAATTCCCCGCCATCAGCCCGATGCCGGAAGGGGCCGGCCCATCCTGCACGTTGCGCCCGCGCGGGGCGTACACGTCCCCGGCATCATCGGCGGACATGTAAAACGCCCCCGCGCCATCGCCGAAATGCGTTTCCGTGGCGGCCAGAATTGTTTCCGCCCGGCTCAGATACTCCACCTCACCCGTGGCTTGATACAGCGCCAACGCGGCGAGAATCATACCCGCCTGATCCTCCAGCAGCCCGGCGGCGGAAATTCTGCCGTGGCGCATCGCATGGGCGATCCTCCCATCCGGCTGGCCCATCTTATCCACCAGCGCCGCGAAAACCTGGGCCGCCAGGCTGACCCACCCCGGCTGGCCAAACACGCTGCCCGCTTTCACCAAAGCGGCGATGGTCAGCGCGTTCCAATCGGCCAGAATTTTGTCATCCCGCCCTGGGCGCACGCGCTGGCTGCGCACCGCCAGCAGTTTCTCGCGGCAGGAAGCCAGACGCGCCTCACCCGGCCCGAATGGGGCACGGCGTTCCAGGATGATCTTTTCCTCCCAATTCCCGTGTTCCGGCAGCGGGTAGAAACGCTCGAAAAACGCCGTATCCTCACCCAGCACGGCTGCAATTTCCGCACGGGTCCAGACGTAGAACTTGCCTTCCTCGCCTTCCGAATCCGCATCCTCGGACGCCGCGAAGGCGCCTTCGGCGCTCATGTCGCGGGTCAGCCACTCAACCGTTTCCCGCGCCCGGGCCTCGTAAAGCGGGTTGGGCCGGTCCGCCTGGGCGAAGGCCAGCATCTCCAAAATCAGCGCATTGTCGTAGAGCATCTTCTCGAAATGCGGCACCAGCCAGGCATCATCCGTGGCATAGCGCGCATAACCGCCGCCCAGATGGTCGTAAATCCCGCCCTGGCTCATCCGCTCCAGCAACAGATGCAGGGCCTCAGCGCATTCCGCGTCCCGCGCCCGGAAATATTCATGCCAGAGGAATTTGAACACCGGGATATTGGGGAATTTCGGCGCGCCGGAAAACCCGCCTTTATCCCAGTCTATGCCACGCAGAAGCGCGGCGCGTGCGGCTTCCAGCAATTCCGACCCTGGCGCGTCGCCGGGTTTGGCAGCGGCGGCCTTGGCCAAAGCGTTCTGGATGGTGGCGACCGAACGGCCGATCCGGCCTTGCTCGTCCTTCCAGGCTTCCGAGAGCGCCACGAGCACCTGAGAGAAACTGGGCCTGCCGAAACCTGGCTTGGGCGGAAAATAGGTGCCGCCCCAGAAAGGCGCGCCCTCTGGCGTCAGCACCATGGTGAGCGGCCAGCCGCCCTGCTGGCCCATGGCGTGCAGGGCGGTCATGTAGGTCTGGTCGATATCCGGGCGCTCCTCGCGGTCCACCTTGATGGAGACGAAACGCTCATTCATCAGCGCCGCCACATCGTCATTCTCGAAGCTTTCATGCGCCATCACATGGCACCAATGGCAGGCGGCGTAACCGATGGAGAGCAGCACCGGCACGTCGCGCGCCTTGGCTTCGGCAAAGGCTTCCTCACCCCACATATGCCAGTGCACGGGGTTGTCCTGATGCTGGAGAAGATAGGGCGAGGACGAATCCTTCAAACGGTT
>JAGWOU010000411.1 GCA_028870815.1 Rhodospirillales bacterium
GGGTGTTGGCGGGATGAATCAAGCCTGACGAAACGTCGCAAAACCAGATTTTCCGCTTCGACGGGAATGCCACAGCCATTATCACTAACGGATAGTTCCATCCAGTTGCCCCGCTTTATGGCACGGATTGCCGCAACGTTGGCGCCTTGCGCATGCAGCACAATGTTGTCCAGCAAATTTGAAAAAAGTTGAGCCAATAACTCGCGATCCCCCAAAACACGCAACTCCGCCGCCACGTCTACCTGAAGGGCGATGTTATGCTCCGCCAGAACAGGTTCGAAGCTTTCCGCCAGAAGGGTCAATAGGGCGGAGAGGTCGATTGGTTTGAAATGTGCTCGCCGTGCGCCCGCTTCGATCTCCGCCAGCCGCAATGTGGCGGAGAAAATTCCTAGGGCTTGGTCAAGCTGCGCGATGGCCTCATCGCAGACTTCGCTCAAGGCCGGGTCGGTAAACCTGACACGGGAGAGCTCAAGATGTCCGCGCAAGCGCGCCAGCGGAGAACGCAGATCGTGGCTGACATCATTGGTGACCTGACGGAGATTTTCCAGCAACTCCTGAATGCGCTGGAGCATTTGGTTCGTCTCCTCGGCCAGCCGGTCAAACTCATCAGCAGAGCGGCTAACTTTGATACGGCTGGAGAGATCGCCTTCCATGATTTCGTGCAGTGTAATCGCGAACTGGTCGACACGCTTCAGCGTGCCGCGTACCGTTAGCAGACCGATCACCAGCCCCAACGCCAGAAGTGTTCCGAACACCGCCAGGAAAGAGCGCGCGATGAGGCTTTTTAAGGTTAGCAGCGCGGTTGCATCGGCGGCGATGAACAAGCGTTCTCCGTCTGAAAGACGAAGCGCCACTCCCCGGATGGCCGTGACATGTCGAGGCAAGATTACGCCTGGTTGGCGGACTAGTGTTTCAAACCCGCTCCAGTGCCGTGCCACGCGCGCGGAGAGACGAAAATTTCCAGCCTCCCATTGCCCGCCCGGCGTTAAGGCGGCGTAAAACAGGCCGCTACCCTCGGCCAGTGTGGCCCGCACGTTCTGGACGATCCCGGTCCGATTTCGGTTGATATCACCTAAAATATCCGCCTTTGCGTCGGCCACACGCTGATCGATCTGGGTGTGCCAGCCGGAAACGGCGGCGTGGTACACGATGCCGAATACCAGTAGCGCCCCGGCCAGAGAGGCCAGAACGCCAAATAACACCAACCGGAAGCCGGAAATGCGCCAGAGTGAACGGACGTGGCCTTTAAGCCACATCCAGCTTGTATCCGGCACCGCGATAGGTGTGAATGAGCTGAGGCGAGAAGCCCTGATCGATTTTCGCCCGCAGGCGACTGATTTGTGCTTCAACCAAACTTGCTTGCGGCGTGAAATGAAAGCCCCAAATATCTTCCAACAGCATTGTTTTGGTTACGACCTGGCCGCGGTGACGAAATAGATATTCCAGCACTTCGTATTCGCGGGGCTTGAGTTCTATCTTTTGCCCCGCCCTCCAAACGGTGCGGGTGGTGCGTTCGAGCTCCAGATTGGCAAGGCGCAGCCGCATCTGAGGTGCCAACGTACGCGCGCGCCGGGCCAGAGCTCCCAGCCGGGCGGCAAGCTCTGATATGGCGTAGGGTTTGACCATATAGTCATCGCCCCCAGCGCGCAGACCTTCCAGCCGGTCTTCCAGCCCGCCAAGTGCGGTAAGAAACAAGGCTGGCGTGGAAATGCCCGCGCCGCGCAATGTTTGCAGCACTGCCAGTCCATCCAATCCAGGGAGCAGGCGGTCTATGACCAGAACATCGAAATTTTGCGCGGCCGCAGTCAGTAGCCCGGCCCGTCCATCCGCGGCCACCGTAACCTCGTACCCTTCAGGCGCTAATCCTGCGACGAGATTGGCGGCCGTCATCGGATCGTCCTCGATCAACAGTATTCTCATAGGCACGACTTTAGGAGTTTGGCTGCTTTCGTCAAAATTCCGCGCTCTCCGGCTGGTGGCGGTCCGGAAATATATCCGGACCGCCACGTAGTTTGGAACGCCTAAAACAGTGCTGCACCTTTGGCGATGGCGATCCATACGCCGATCAGAAATGGCAAACCGATGCCGATCCAGGCTAGCGCGCCGCCAACCCCGAAGGACCCCCGCGCAGCCATTGATGCGTCTGCTGCGGTAGTTCGTTCG
>JAGWOU010000023.1 GCA_028870815.1 Rhodospirillales bacterium
GTCCGTGCCCACTGCCAACGGCGCCGGGCGAATCTCCGGCGACAGGGTTTCAAGCAATGAAACATCGGCAAATCCGTGCGCCCGCGGCTTCTTCATGACGCCGCAAATTGACACAACTTTAAATAATTACAAACCTCTTTTGCGCTTCACGGTTGAGGTAAGGCATGGGCGCTTGGCGCCGTCGCATCCTGCCTGTGGGGCGCCGCCAAAACCATATAAACCGCTGGCACAACGAATAAGGTGAACAAAGTGCCAATGGAAAGCCCGCCGGCGATAACCATACCCATCGCGTAACGGGAAGCAGCACCTGCGCCATTGGCAATGATGAGCGGCAACACGCCCACCACCATGGCCGCCGTCGTCATCAAAATCGGCCGCAACCTGATATTGGCGGCGTATTCAATGGCTTGGCGCTTGCCCATGCCGCGCAACCGCGCCTCGTTCGCCACCTCCGTCATCAAGATGCCGTGCTTGGAAACCAGCCCCATCAGCGTAACCAGCCCAACCTCAGTATAGATGTTCAGGCTGAGCCCGCCGATGCCAATGTAAATGAACGTCAATGCCCCGGCGATCGACATCGGTACCGAAACGAGAATAATCAGCGGATCGCGGAATGAATTAAACAAGGCCGCCAGAGCCAGAAAGATAATAATGAGCGCGAAGATGAAAGTGAATATGAAGGCGTTGCTGGTCTGCACATATTGGCGCATCAACCCGGCGTAATCGATCGTATCCTCTGGCGGCAGAATTTGTTTCGCCAGCGTTTGTAGCGTATGCAGCGCGTCCGCCTCAGCCACGCCGGGTGCCACCACCCCTTCCAGCGTCGCTGAATTCTGCTGCTGGAAATGGTTGATCGTTTCCGGAATCACGTTGTTCTGGATCGTTGCGATGGCAGAGAGCGGCACGTTGATGCCGTTCGAGGACAGCACATAATAATTATTCAGATCTGAAACATTCAGCCGAGCGCTTCGCTGCGTCTGCGGAATGACCTTATAGGACCGTCCATCGAGATCGAAATAATTCACATAGCCGCCACCCAGAGCCTCGCCCAAGGCCGCACCGATCTGGCTCATGTTCAAGCCCAGCGCCGCCGCCTTGTCGCGGTCGATCACCACGGTTGATTGCGGCTGATCGATCTTCAGATCGCTTTGCAGAAAGATGAACTTGCCGCTGGCCAGTGCCGCCTGCAGCAGTTTTTGCGCGTAAGGGTAAAGCACCTGGAAATCGCTGGTGGTTTTAATCACGAACTGCACCGGCAGACCGGAAGAACCAGGCAGAGGCGGCAACGGAAAGGCCGCCACCTGCTGGCCCGCATCCACCTGATAGGCTTCGTTCTGCATCAGGGTCTGCAGCGTGGCGGCGGGGCGGCGATCGCCCCATGGCTTCAGCACCGCGCCCAGGATGTTGGTGCCCGGGACGTCAATCTGGAATGTGTGCGCCACATCGGGATATTTCAGCATCGCGCCGTTGAGGTGCGAATCCCACATCGACTTCTGACCGATCGTGGCATCGGGTGCCGAAGTGCTGGCAAACAGCACCACACCCTGGTCTTCCGCCGGAGCCAGCTCGCTCTTTGAGCCCGCCGCCAGAAAATAAATGCTGGTGAGGATGATGACGGCGAATACCAGCGTCACCGGCAACGTATCGAGGCTGCCATGCAGCAGCCGGGTGTAAACACGATGAATCCGCTCAAACACGGAATCGATGAAATTGATCAGCTTGCCTTCCCAGTTCGGCTGCTCCCGGTCCACGTGCTTCAGGAACCGCGAGCTGAGCATCGGCGTCAGCGTCAGCGCCACAATGGCCGAGATGGTGACCGAACCCGCCAGCGTCAGCGCGAACTCAGTGAACAGCGCCCCGGTAAGGCCTGACTGGAAAGCGATCGGCACATAAACGGCGATCAGCACCACCGTCATCGCCACAATCGGCCCGGCCAGTTCCGCCGCCGCCACCCTTGCCGCCACCAGCGGGCCTTCGCCAAGGTCGAGATGGCGGTTCACGTTCTCCACCACGATGATCGCGTCATCCACCACCAACCCGATGGCCAGCACCAGCGCCAGCAGGGTAAGCAGGTTGATGGAGAAGCCGAACGCCGCCATCATCGCGAAGGCACCGATCAGCGAAAGCGGAATCGCCACCACCGGAATCAATACCGAGCGCGGCGAGCCAAGGAAGGCGAACACCACCAGCGTCACGATCAGCAGCGCCTCCACTAGCGAGGCCACCACCTCGTGGATCGAGGCGTTCACGAACACGGTGGAATCGTACACAATCTGACCGGTCAGTCCGCTGGGCAGATTTGCCTGAATCCCCGGCATCACCTTGCGCACGCCGGAAATCACGTTCAGCAGATTCGCCTCCGGCGCCACCTTGATGCCGATATAAACACCCGGCTTGTTGTCGAAGGTCACATGCTGGTCGTAGGTGTCGGCCCCCAATGTCACGGTGGCGACATCGCGCAGCCGGATGATCGCGCCATTCTGCTGCTTGATGATAAGTTGGCGGAACTGCGCGGGCGTGTGCAACCCGGTGGATGCGTCCAGCGTCACCTGGGTCATCGTGCCCTTGGTGTTGCCAAGCGCCGAGATGAAGTCATTCGCCGCCAGCGCATTCCAGACATCGCTGGGTGTCAGCCCAAAAGCCGCGAGCTTTTCAGGGTTCAGCCAGATGCGCATGGCGTAATTCTCGCCGCCCAGAATCTCCGCCGTCTGCACGCCGTTCACCGCCTGCAATTGCGGCTGCACCACGCGGGTGATGTAGTCGGTGATCTGGTTGGCGTTCAGTTCGGCGCTGCGGAAGCCGATATACATGGCATCCACTTCCTGGCCGATGGCCAGGGTGATCACCGGCTGCTCGGTGCCAGAGGGCAACTGGTTGAGTATCGAGTTCACTTTGGCCTGCACCTCGGTCAGCGCCGAGTCAGGATTATGGTTCAACACCAGATTCACGGTGATGGTGGAGACGCTCGTCTGGCTGGTCGAGGTCATGTAGTCGATGCCGTTCACCTGAGCGACGGCGTTTTCTAGCGGCGTGGTCACGAACCCGGCGATGGTATCGGGCGATGCCCCCGGATAGGTGGTGGTGATGGTGATTGTCGCGTTCTCGGTCTCCGGGAATTGCTGCACCGGCAGTGTGCCCACCGCGCGCAGGCCCATCACCAGAATCAACACCGATACGGCGATGGACAGCACCGGCCGGGCAATGAACAGGTCCGTGAAGCGTTTCATCTCCGCCTCACTCGTTCGGTGGGTTGGGGTTGGGGTTGTTGCTGGGCTGGATGGCGTTGTTCACCGCCACCGGCGAGCCGTTATGCAGCTTCACCTGCCCGGCGGTCACCACCTCGTCGCCCGGCTGCACGCCGGAGAGCACCTGCACCTGGTCGCCGCGCGTATCGCCCAGCGTCACGAACACTTGCGAGACCACGAGGTTGGCATGGCCCTGCGCATCCGTGCCGTGCTTCACGATATAAACTGTATCACCGTAAGAACTGTAGGCGATGGCGGTTTGCGGCAACGTCACCGCATTTTTCGCCGCGCCGGCCTCCACCGAAACGGAAGCGAACATGCCTGGCCGCAGCCGCAAATTATCGTTCTGCATCACCGCCCGCACACTGATGGAGCGTGTGGCCGCGTCCACCGTGGCGCCGATGGCGGCAATCTTCGCTTCATAAACCTGGCCGGGATAGGCATCGATACCGACATCCACCACCTGCCCCACTTGCAGGCGCGCAATGTCCTGCTGCGGCAAATAGAAATCGACGAAAAGCGGGTCGAGCTGCTCCAGCGTCACAATCGCGGTGCCGGGCTGTAGATATTGGCCGAGATCCACCTGCCTGATGCCCAGCCGTCCGGCGAAGGGCGCGCGCACGGTCTTTTCCGCCATCGTCGCCTGCTGGGCCGCCACCTGGGCGTTGGCGGCGTCCAGATTGGCGCGGTCGGTGTCCAGTTGCGCCTGGGAAATCGCATCCGCCGCCAATTGCTTGCTGTCACGCGCGAAGGTAATCGCATACAGCTTCTCCTGGGCCTGCAACTGCGCCAGCACGGCGGGGTCGTTATTCGGGCGCAGCGTCAGCAGCACATCGCCCTTCTGCACATCCTCGCCGGAATGGAAATTGATCGTATCAACAATGCCGCCCACCTCGGCCGAAAGCGAGGCGCCGTTGATCGCAGTCAGCGTGCCGACCGATTTCACAGTCGGCTGCCACGGCGTCTCCTGCGCCTCAATCGTCGCCACCGTCTGCACCTGGTTGGCAAAGCCCTTCAGGAATTTCGCGATGAAGATGCCGCGCATGAAGCCCCAGCCAAACACCAGCGCGAAAATCACCACCACGATCAACAGCATGATCGTCATCCGCTTCGCTATTTTGCGCGATTGGCTCATTGTCCGGTCTTCCTCATGGAATTATCCCGCAGCATTGCACCGTCACATCCTGCCGGTGCCACCAGCCCCCGCCCAGCGCCTGATAAAGTGCTGCCGTATCGGCAAGCCGCGCCGCGCGCGCCTTCACCTCCGCGATCAACGTGTTCTGGTAGGTTACCTCCGCCGTCAGTACCGAGGAGAAGGGTTGCCCGCCCAGCCGGTATTGCGTCTGGGTTACGGCCAGGCTTTTAGCCGCCGCCGCCCGCGCCGCCTGCGCCGCATTTAACGTATCGGCGTCGTATTGCAGAGCGGAGAGCGCATCCGCCACGTTCTGGAATGCGCTGATCACCGTGGACTGATACTGCGCCCCCGCCACCCGCAGCGCCGCGATGGCGGCTTTGCGCTCGGCCAGAAGCTGCCCGCCCTCGAAAATCGGCTGGGTGATGCCGGCCACGAGGTTCCACAGCAAGGTCTGCGGCGTGAACAGCGTGCCTGTGGTCAGCGATTCATGCCCCACTTCGGCGGTGAGCTTGATCTGCGGCAGCAAATTCGCATCCGCCACGCCAACATTGGCCGAAGCCTCATGCAATTGCGCCGCCGCGGCCGCTATATCTGGCCGCTGCGCCACAATGGCGGATGGCAGGCTTACGGGAATATCCGTCGGCAATTTCAAATCCTGCAGCGTGAAGCTCTGCAAATGAAAATTGCCCGGAAATTGGCCCGCATAGGCGGCAAGCTGGTTCTGCGCCTGGGCAAGCTGCGCTTGCAGGGGCGGCAACGTCGCTTCCTGCTGCGCCAAGGTTGCCTGTTGCTGCAATACCTGCGCCTGCGCCACGCCGCCCAGGCTCGCCTGGGTTTGCAAAATGGAAAGCAATTGCTGCTCATCAGCAACAAGCTTTTGCGTCGCCTCGATCTGCGCATTCAGCGAGGCCTCATTCACCGCGGCGGTGACGATATTGGCGGTGAGCGTCAGATACGACGCCTCCAACTGCCATCGCTCATAATCAGCCTGCGCGACGATATTTTCGATCTGACGCCGCTCGCCGCCGAACACATCCACCGAATAAGAGACCGAAAGCGAGGCATTGTAGAGCGTATAGGCAGGAATGGAGGTGTTGCCCGAGCTGCCATTGCCAAAAGCGGCCAGCCCCGCGCCAGACCCTTTATCCCGCTGCACACCAAGGCTGCCGGAAAGTGCTGGCAACAAACTGCCCTGCGCGGCGCGCACATTTTCCTCCGCCTCAAGCAGGGTTTCCTGGGCCGCGGTCAGGTTTGGATTGTTCTTGAATGCGCCAGCAATCAGCAGGTTTAGCTGCGGAGATTGAAACAGGCGCCACCAATCCCCGGTGATATCCGCGCCAATGGCGAAATGCTGCGCCGTGCCGCCGGCCGCCGCGGTGGCCGCGGGCAAAGGGGTGGGCGTTAACGGTACATCGGGTGCCGCGGGGTGATGATAATCCGGGCCCACGGCGCACCCCACGAGAGGCAGCGCCAGAACCAGCGGCAAGGCCAGAGAGTGGAAACCGGTCGGTTTCATGATATTGCAGCTAACGGTCTTTTCAGTAATCGTCAAGCTGCATATTTTTTACAACGTCGCATTAATGAAAACTTGAGAGTTTCCAAGTATTAACTTATAATGCCGCACATGGAAACGGCCGGACCTTCGAGGAAGCCCCCGCGACGCCCGGCGTCCGAGCCCTCCGCGCCGCGCATGGAAGGCCTCATCGCCGCCGCCCAACAGGTTTTTCTCTCAAAAGGTTATCACGACGCCACAATGTCGGACATTGCGCGGCAGGCCGGCATGTCCAAACGCACCGTGTATACGCTGGTGCAATCCAAGGCGGAGTTGTTTGCGGAATTGCTGGCCCACCGCCAATCCAAAGTGCAGTTTCCCACACCACAGCCAGACTGGACGCTGGGCGACACGCTGTTCGCCAACCTGATGTGCCTGGCGCAATTCCTGCTCGATCCCGTGCAACTCTCCATCACCCGGCTGGTGGTGACCGAATATGCCCATAGCCCGGATTTCAGCCGCGCATTTCTTTCCAGCCGCATGCGCAAGGCAAAATCCCATCTGGAAAACTGCCTGAACGATCTTAGCGCCAGCCACGGCATGGCGTGCCAGGACACACGGGAACTGGCCGCCATGCTGTTTGGCATGGCTCTGGGGGAGTTTCACTTCGCCGCCCTTTCCGGGGCGCGTTCAGCGCCTACGCCCAAGGTACTGGAAGCCAGGGTGCAGCGGGCGGTAACCATCTTCCTGGCCGGGCTTTGCCCTGAAAAAGACGGACTCTAGCCCCCCGTAACCGACATGTGGCGCGGCACCGCCACTCGGTTGATATCGAAATCATGCCCTTTCGGCTTGGCCGCAATCCCACGCCTGATCGCCGCTTCCAAAGCCTCGTCATCCATGCTGGCGCGCAGCGGCTTGCGCAAATCCACGGCGTCTTCCTGGCCCAGGCACATGTAAAGCGTGCCGGTGCAAGTCAGCCGCACCCGGTTGCAGGATTCGCAGAAATTATGGCTGAACGGGGTGATAAAGCCGAGCCTCTGGCCCGTCTCCTCCACGGTCACATAACGCGCCGGGCCGCCGGTTACGTAGTCGCTGTGCCGCAACGTCCAGCGCCCGGCAAGCTCCGCCCGCACATCGGCAAGCCGCAGATGCGTCTCCTCCCGATGCGTCACCTCGCCCATCGGCATGGTCTCGATCAGGCAGAGATCCAGCCCCTCGCGCCCGCACCATTCCAGCATGCTGTCGAACTCGTCGTCGTTCACGCCCTTCAAGGCCACCATGTTGATCTTGATGGCCAACCCGGCGGCTTGCGCGGCGGCAATGCCATCCAGCACCGGCCCCAACCGCCCCCAGCGCGTTACCTGGGCGAATTTCGTCTCATCCAGCGTGTCGAGGCTGACATTGATCCGCTTTACCCCCACCGCCGCCAGAGCTTGCGCATGTTTGGCAAGCTGGGAGCCGTTTGTGGTCAGCGTCAGTTCCTCCAGCCCGTCGCCGAGATGTTGTGCCAGCCCTTCGATTAAGCTCATCACATTGCGCCGCACCAGCGGCTCGCCGCCGGTCAGGCGCAGTTTTGTAACGCCCATGCGGATGAAAGCCGTGCAAAGACGCTCCATTTCCTCCAATGAGAGCAGCTCGGCTTTGGGCAGGAAGCTCATATCCTCCGCCATGCAGTAAACGCAGCGGAAATCGCAGCGGTCTGTCACCGAAACGCGTAGATAAGAAACTTGCCGGCCAAACGGATCTATCATAATCGCCCTATTTCGGACCAATCCGGTCCTTTTGCAATCGCACACTGGTATACCAACCATCCCACACCGCGCATAACACGCCTAATCCGGATCGGCGTGCTCCAGCATCGCCGTTTTGGTGTCCACCAGAACCTTGCCGGCATGCTCAAAATTCACCGTCACGCGGTGGCCAACAGCGCTTTGCACCTGCCCCAACCCCCACTCCGGCCGCCCGGCAAGCCGCACATACTGGCCGGGTTCAAATTCAGACCGTTCCAATGCAAGCCTCGATGAAACCAGCCATATGGGCGGGCGGCGGCGCGGTCGCCGCAACGGGCTCAGCCAAAGGCAAAACCAGCCGGCGTGCCAGCAGGCTCATCTTTCCCTGCCCATCCCCATAAACCGGGTCGCCCGCCACCGGATGCCCAAGATGCGCCGCATGCGCCCTGATCTGATGGGTGCGGCCGGTGAGAAGCGAAAACTCAACCAGAGCATGGCCATCATGAGTACCCAGTACCCGCCAGAGCGTCCGCGCCGGAGCGCCATCCGCCTTCACCACCATGCGCCACTGCCGCCCTTGCGTCACCTTCGCCAATGGCGCGTTTATCTCGCCCGCGCCGCCATCCGGCACGCCTCGCAGGATTGCCCAATATATCTTTTCTACCCTGCCCTCGCCTTCGGCCAGCAATGCCTGGGCCTCCAGCAAAAACGACTTTTTACGTGCAATGAGCAAACACCCCGCCGTATCCTGGTCCAGCCTGTGTGCCAGCCAAGGGCCATTCTTGCCGCGCCGCCAGGCGGGGAAAAAATCCTCGATACTCGGCCCGCGCGCCCGGCCAGGATGCACCGGCAGGCCCGCCGGCTTGTTCACCACCAAAGCGCGGCTGTCCTCAAACAATATGTCCGGCATCAGCCCCGCAAATGCTCCGGTATGGTGAAGCCCAGCCGCACCGGAATATCCCAGCGCTCCTGGGCGCGGCGATATTCGGTAAAACCGGCGTCGAGGTAGTTAGGCAATGCACGGGGATGGTCCGCATTGCAGGTGTTCACGCTCATGCCGCGCAGCGCGGTCGCGCCTTCAAACACCCTGTCCACGGCAAGGTCGAGAAGCGGCTTGCCCAGCCCCCGTCCGATGAAACCTGGCATCAGGCCGAAATAGTTGAGATTCACGCAGGGCCAGTAATTGGCATCCAATTCAAAGAAACCCGCCACTTCCCCATCGACGCGCAGCACGTGAACCGCGACACTGCTGCTGGCCAGGTGTTTTTCCAGCAGATGGTCCGGCATCACCCGGCGCAGCCACCAGAGCCACTTCTCGCCAACCTCGTTATAAAGCGCGCGATACTGGGCCAGATTCGGCCGCTCCTGCACCACCACGGCACCTTCTGGCAGCATTGCCCGTGGCCGGTTTGGCCGGTTCATCATGCGCAGGAACACCACCGTTATAATGGCGCGTTCTGTTGGTTCTCCAGGTGCGGGCCGCGCATAATCCAATATGTCAGGCATCGGCCACTCTCTTTTTAAGCGGCCCGATTCAGACTGCGCGGCTCACGCCGCTCCGTCATCGGGGCGCTCTCAATCATCCAGGAAGCTGCGCAGCTTGCGGCTGCGGCTGGGGTGTTTCAGCTTGCGCAGCGCCTTCGCCTCAATCTGCCGGATACGCTCGCGTGTTACGTTGAATTGCTGCCCAACCTCTTCCAGCGTGTGGTCGGTGTTCATGCCGATGCCAAAGCGCATGCGCAGCACGCGCTCCTCACGCGGCGTCAGGCTGGAGAGCACGCGCGTCGCCGCCTCGCGCAGATTGGCCTGCACGGCGGCATCCAGCGGGATGATCGCCGCCTTGTCCTCGATGAAATCGCCCAAATGGCTGTCTTCCTCGTCGCCGATCGGCGTTTCAAGGCTGATCGGCTCCTTGGCGATCTTCAGCACCTTGCGCACTTTTTCCAGCGGCATGCCGAGCTTCTCGGCCAGCTCCTCGGGCGTCGGTTCACGGCCGATCTCGTGCAGCATCTGGCGGGAGGTCCGCACCAGCTTGTTGATCGTCTCGATCATATGCACCGGAATACGGATGGTGCGGGCCTGATCGGCGATGGAACGGGTGATGGCCTGCCTGATCCACCAGGTAGCGTAGGTGGAGAACTTATAGCCGCGGCGGTATTCGAACTTATCCACCGCCTTCATCAGGCCGATATTGCCCTCCTGGATCAAATCCAGGAATTGCAGCCCGCGATTGGTGTATTTCTTCGCAATCGAGATCACGAGACGCAGATTGGCCTCGATCATCTCCTTCTTGGCGCGGGTGGAATCACGCTCGCCGCGCGAAACGGTGGTGTAGACCCGGCGGAATTCCTCAATCGGCAACCCAGCCTCGGAGGCAACCTTGCCGATCTGCGCGCGCAGTTCATTGGCCTGGCCCTCATGCTTCTTGGCGAAGTCCTTCCAGCCCTTGCCCGGCAGCTCCGCCACATATTGCACCCAGCCCGGGTCCATCTCCCGGCCCCGGTAATGCTGCAGGAACTCTTCGCGGCTCACCTTGGTGTTCTCGGCCAGACGCAGCAACTGGCCCTCCAGCCCGTTCAGCCGCTGGTTCAGCACCTTTAACTGGGCCACCAGCTCCTCGATGCGGTTGTTATGCAGCCGCACCTGCTCCACCTTGGCCACCAGCTCGTCGCGCAGCTTCTCGTAAGCCTTCTCGGAGCGCGAATTCACATCCCCGCCCGATGTCAGATTGTCGATGCGCTTGGTCTGCATCTTCGAGAGCTTGTCGTAGAGCTTCTCGATCTCGTCGAAATTCTGGAAAATCTCCGGCTTCAGCTTCTCCTCAAGCGCGGAGAGCGACATGCCGGCACCCTCGCCGTCCTCGTCCTCCTCCATCTCCTCGGAGGCATCGAAGCTCGTATCGCCCGGCTCGGAACCCGCCTGCATCGCTTCCAGGTCGATCACGTCGCGCAGCAGCACCCGTCCATTATTCAGGGCCTCGTGCCAGGCGATGATGGCGCGGAAGGTGAGCGGGCTTTCGCACAAGCCCCGGATCATCATGTCCCGGCCGGCTTCTATGCGCTTGGCGATGGCGATTTCGCCCTCGCGGGAAAGCAGCTCCACCGTGCCCATCTCGCGCAGATACATGCGCACCGGGTCGTCCGTGCGGCTGACGGAAGCCTCGGAGATGTTCCCCGCCTGCTCATCCTCCTCGGCCAGCTCGTCCTTGGGCGCCGCGGCGGCCTCGGCTTCCTCGCCTTCCTCGGATTCCACCACCTGGATGCCCATTTCATTGAGCATCGCCATGATGTCTTCGATCTGCTCGGAGCTGTTCTGCTCCGCCGGCAGGACCGCGTTCAGCTCATCAAAGGTGATGTAGCCGCGCTCCTTGCCCTTGGCGATCAGGCGTTTGACGGCACCGGACTGGGTGTCGAGCACATTGGCATCCGCCTCTGCCTCGGGGGCGGCATTTTCCGTGGTGGCGGTCGGCTTGGTGGCCATGGTCAGGTCAGGTCTCCGGTCTAAGCGGCTCGTATATTTTACAAGTCATTTACTAGGCAACATGCGCGCCCAGAATGGTTCAGATTTCTTCAACCCCGGCCGCCCCCGTGCGGGCGCGGTCCAGCAGCTGCACATAGCGTATGAAGCGGTCGCTCGCGCTCTGGTCCTCAGGATGGGCCAGCCAGAAGGCCTGGGCTTCGTCACGCTGCCGACGCAACGAGTCGATGCTGAAATCCATCAATTCGTACAAACTCCACCAACTTCGTCCGGCTTCCGCCGGGCTTGCACCCTTGATGAGGCTCAATTCCGCCTTGGCCAGCGCCGCCAGTTCGGCGGCACGCGCAGCAAGGCCGAGCTTCCGGAGATGGGTGAGAAGCGATTCGGTGTCAAGGGTTTTGCCGGAGAGCACATAGGCGTGCAGCGCCTCCCGGAAGGGCTCATCCTCCGCCGGCAAGGCGATATTCGAGAACGGCTCCTCGAATTCCGGCAGCAAGGCCGGGTGGGCCAGCAGAATGGCCAGCATCAGCCGCGCCCGCCTGGCATTGGCGGCCTCCGCGTCCGGCGCGCTGCGCGGCGGGATCTTCACCGGTGGCGGCGGCGGGGCGAAGCGCCCGCCTTTGCCAAAGCCGCCAGGCTGGAAGCGCGGCGCCGGGGCGCGGCGGGTGGCGGCGAAAAACGCCTCTTTCAACGCGTTGCGATATTCCTCGGCCAGGAATTTATCCGGAATCGTGTTGGCCGCCCCCAGCAGGCGCTGGCGAAAGCGGGTGCGCCCCTCCGGGGTCGCCAGATCCTGCCCGGCCTTCAACATCTCGAACAGCACCGCCGAGAGCGGCTGCGCCTTGCCCAGCGCCGCCTCGAAACCAGCCCGGCCCGCGCGCTTAATCAGGCTGTCAGGGTCGTCCTTGGCCGGCAGGCGCAGCAATTTCAGGGTTTTGTCGGGTGTGAGCTGG
>JAGWOU010000412.1 GCA_028870815.1 Rhodospirillales bacterium
CCGGCCCGCCGGGTTGGCCGTACTAGTAACGCCCTGGAACTATCCTGCGGCAATGGGCACCCGGAAAATTGCCCCCGCGCTTGCGGCCGGATGCGGCGTGATTATCAAACCTGCATCCGAAACGCCGCTGACGATGCTGGCGCTGATGCCGCTCCTCGAAGAGGCGGGTGTCCCACCGGGATTGGTCAACGTCCTGCCGTCTCGCCGGAGCGGCATGCTGGTGGACCACCTCCTGCATGATCCGCGGGTTCGCGTGATCTCGTTCACGGGCTCCACGGGCGTGGGTCGCAAGCTCCTCCAATCCGCCGCCAACCAAGTGTTGAAGCCGGCGATGGAGCTTGGAGGCAATGCGCCTCTTCTGGTTTTCGAGGATGCCGATCTCGATGTGGCCGTTGAGGGGACAATGCTTGCCAAGATGCGCAACCTCGGCGAGGCATGTACCGCCGCCAACAGGATCTATGTCCATCATGCGATCGCTGAGGAGTTCACGCGGCGTCTAACAGCGAGGATGGCGGCGTTGAAAGTTGGCGATGGCGCGGACCCGACGGTCGATGTCGGGCCGCTCGTCAATGCCGATACCCGTGACAAGGTGGCGGAGTTCGTTGCCGATGCCGTCGCCAAGGGTGCAAAAATCGAATGTGGTGGTGCCGCGCCCGAGGGCAGGGGGTTCTATTATCTTCCCACCGTTCTTTCGAACGTCCCTGACACCGCCTTGTGCCTGCGTGATGAGATTTTCGGACCGGTCGCGGCGATTCAAACCTTCACGGACCAAGACGAAGTGATCCGGCGTGCGAACGACACCGAATATGGTCTCGTGGCCTATGTCTTTTCAGATGACATGAAACGGGCCCTGCAGGTTTGCGAGCGACTGGAGTACGGCATGGTCGGCCTCAACCGCGGGCTCGTCTCCGATCCCGCCGCTCCCTTCGGCGGCGCCAAGCAGTCTGGCCTTGGCCGCGAGGGCGGCCATGAGGGCATGCTTGAGTTTATGGAAACACAATACATTTCAGCGAGTTGGTGAGGGGAAACAATGTCGAATCTAATTGCGCCTCCCTCTGTCCGAGCGCTCGCCCGCAAAAAGGGAATTGATGTCGAGGAACTAGCCCGTGACACCGGTCGCAGTTCTATTGCCCGCGAGGATATTAAGGTCGCAAGGCCAGCTGAGGATAGCGCATCGTACTGGGATGTCGACCACACTGCCTTTGGCCCGGTTCGCGAGGAGGCGATGACCCGCATTGCGCAGGTTTCTGCAGCAAATCTTTCTGCAGCGAACAGGCTAATTCCGCAGGTGACGCATCACGACAGAGCCGATGCCACAATGCTTGAGGCTATACGCGTTCAACTAAAATCCGACGCTCAGGCGCGCGGCATCAAGCTCACGGCGCTTGCCTTCCAGGTGAAAGCACTGGGGCGGGCTCTGCGGAAATTTCCACGCTTCAATGCCTCGCTCAGCGCCGACGGCAAGCGCTTGTTTTTCAAGGAATATATTCATATCGGTATCGCGGTGGATACCCCGTACGGCTTGATGGTGCCTGTGCTTCGCGATGTTGACCGCAAGGGTATCTGGGAGATCGCGGCCGAGCTTGCAGCCCTCGCCGGGCGCGCGAAGGAGCGTAAGGTGCGGCCTCAAGAGATGGGGGGAGCTTCAATGTCAATTACCAGCCTTGGCGGCATCGGAGGCATTGGCTTCACTCCGATCGTCAATCCACCAGAAGTAGCGATTCTAGGCATATCCCGCAACGAAACCGTTACGGTATGGGAGGGTAACACGCCGCGTCCTGTAGCGATGGTACCGCTCGATCTGAGTTACGACCACCGGGTTATCGACGGTGCTGATGCAGCGCGCTTCCTTGCATATCTTTGTGGTTTGATTGCCAATCCAAGGCGGATACTACTCTGAGGAAACAGAAATGGCGGAAAGACATGCTGAGTTGGTTGTCCTTGGCGGAGGGCCGGGCGGTTATACTGCCGCCTTCCGGGCAGCCGATCTTGGCCGCAAGGTAACCCTGATTGCACGGCATCCGAATCTAGGTGGCACCTGCCTGAACGTGGGGTGCATCCCGTCAAAGGCGCTTCTTCATGTGGCGCGGGTGATCGCCGAGGTTGAAGAACTAAATGCGCACGGTGTTCGCTTCGGCGAAG
>JAGWOU010000413.1 GCA_028870815.1 Rhodospirillales bacterium
GCCCTCAATCTCCACCGCCGAAGGTTCCACCCGCGTCGGGCCGGAAAGTAGCGCCTTATCCGCCCCCGCCAGATCATTATCCACCCGGTCGCCCTGCACATCATATTCCGCCGCCAGCATTTGCGCCCCATTGCGAATACCCAACTCAGCAAGCGGCATTTCCGCAACTGCCTCCAGCCCGTCCGCCAGTGTGCAGCAGAACATCGCTCCTAAATCCCGGCCCAGAGGCAAATGCCACAGCATTGCCGGGTCGTGCCGTAATATCAGCGCGCCATCCACCAAAGCCCGATATTGCGCGCGGGTCATTGCGTATTGTTCAAGCTCCATTGGCATATAAACCACATCGCCCGCATGCAGCGTGGGCGCATAGCGGGCGAAAATCTCGTCCAGCCCGATACCCACCGCAATGCCCGCATTTTCGCACGGCATGCCCAGCATCGGCCCCATCACCGCGCAGCTATGCGAATAAGGCCCGTTAGAGCCTGCAAGAATCACCAGCTTGGGTGAGGGAAGGGTGGCAAGCCGAGCTTCTTTCTGCGTCATCTCCAACTGTAACGGCCCCAGAGACAGCGGGCGCTCCAACGCCATCCCGAACAATACCAGATACAGTGCCACCGAAGCGGCAGCGCAGATCAGCAATCTTTTCATCAGAACTGAAAATACAAAAACGGAATTGCCGCTGGTGCGAAGAACAGCGCCTGCATGGTAAAGACGAAACTCGTTACCAGCGCCACGCTGCGCTGCCTCATGCCCATGCTGTGCAGATCAGGCAGGCAAAGCGCCACGAACCACCCCACCGCCAGCAACAGCAAGCCCTGCGGCAGGCTCATGCTGCGCGCATCGCCAAGCCAGGGCAGCACCGGCACCACATGGCCAAAGGGAATCAATTTTGCCAACATTGCAGGCACCGCCAGCCCGTTCAGCCCGAACAAGCCGCGATACATCTCCACCGCCGCGCTGAAACTCTGCGCCCGGAACGGCACCCATGCCAATGTTACCGCCGCCAGGGTGATGAACCAGGAGGCACGGCGGGGAATCCATAATCCCTTGCACCAGCCATGGATGATCAGAAACACTCCATGCAGCCCGCCCCATAGAACAAACCGCCATGCCGCCCCATGCCACAAGCCCCCCAGCAGCATCGTCGCCATTAGGTTGCGGATGCGCTTGCCCTCGCCATCCCGGTTGCCGCCCAGCGGAATGTAGAGATAATCGCGCAGGAACATGCTCAGCGTGATGTTCCAGCGCCGCCAGAAGTCGCTGATGTCGCTGGCCTGGTAAGGCGAGTGGAAATTCAAAGGAAAACTGATGCCGAACATCCGGGCGAGGCCGATTGCCATGTCTGAATAGCCGGAGAAATCGAAATAGATTTGCAGCGCGTAGGCCAGCAGCGCCACCCAGGCCTCGATGAGCGAGATCGCGTCCCCCCGCGCCGCGGCGGCGAAGCCGGGATCGACAAAGTGCGAAAGCTCATCCGCCAGCACGATTTTTTTGGCTAGGCCCAGCAGGAAAATCTCAGCGCCTTCGGTCAGCCGGGCCTGTACCTCCTGGCGCGGTTTCAGGGCGGCGAGCTGCGGCAGGATGTGGCCGGGCCGTACGATGGGGCCGGAGATGAGGTGCGGGAAGAACGCGATAAAGCAGGCATAATCCAGAAATGGCGGGCGCTTCACCACGCCTTTGTAACTGTCCACCAGAAACATGATCTGCTGAAAAGTGAAAAAGGAGATCCCCAGCGGCAGCACGATGCCCGGCACGCCAAACATGCCCGCATATTTGAACCACCCCAGCAGTCCGAGATTGAACGCCAGTCCCGCCACCAGCCAGGTTTTGCGGCGCGCCAGCCCGGCGATGGCGTAATTTACTCCGATGGAGCCCAGCAGCAGGGCCAGCAAGGGGGGCTTCCACCAGCCGTAGAAAAACAGGCTGCATCCCAGCAGCCACCAAAGCGCCGCATTGCGCCGCCGCCCCAGGGCCAAAAATCCGCCCAAAGCCAGCGGCAGGAACACCAGAACGAACAGCCTGCTGTTGAAAAGCAATTTATTAACACCCGGTAAGGTTGTTAATTTTGTGCTTAACGCAGGCTTATGCCCTGGGCAATTGGCCCTGCTGGCGCATGGTGTTATAGCGCCGCGCCAA
>JAGWOU010000414.1 GCA_028870815.1 Rhodospirillales bacterium
TCCATCGGCTGAGGCAATTTTCCCCGCAAATGGGGTGGAAACTACGTCCTAGTAAGGGCTTTACCGCCGCGTTGTCTATGCTTGGGGCGAGGCTTCGGCGGCGCGCCAATAATCCAGTGTCGCGGCCAATGTCTCTTGGATGGGTATGCGCGGCGTCCAGCCCAGACGTTGGCGGGCGCGGGTGGCATCTATCCGCGCTTCCGGAATTTCCGAGGGGCGCTGCTTGGCCAGATCGGTTTCCACCCGGATGCGCGCCTTGGACAAGCCGAGCAGGATCTCCAGCAAATCGCCGATGCGCTGTGTGGTTCCAGCGCCGATATTGAGGATCTCACCGGGCATGAAGGTGGGCATGGTCAGTGCCGCGGCATAAGCGGCGCAGACATCCCGTACATCCAGAAAATCACGCCTTGCATCCAGATTGCCGGTGGTGAGAATGGGCGGTTGCATCCCTTCCTCTATGCGCGCGATCTGTTGGGCGAAGGCGGGCACCACGAAGGCCGGCGCCTGCCCAGGTCCGGTGTGGTTGGCCGGGCGCAGGCGCAGCAGCTTCAGCCCCGGCAGCGCCGCCAGCGCCTCCTCCGCCGCCGCCTTGGTCTTGGCATAGGGTGTCTGCGGTTCGGGCGGCGTATCCTCCGTTACCGGCTCTCCGGCCGTGAAGGCCCCGCCATAAACTTCCGCGCTGGAGACGAAGACGAACCGGCAGGACGGCGCATGGGCGAGCACAGCTTCGGCGAGGTTCAGCGCGCCCTGCACATTCACCGCCCAGGCATGGTCCGGCGCGTCGGCGGCTTTTTCAGGTGCCGAGACCGCGGCCAGATGCAGCAGCACATCGGGTTGCGCGGCTTCGATCAGCCTTTTGGCGGCGGCGCGGTCCGTGATGTTGAAGGCGGGGGCGAGGAGTTCAATCTCTGGCGCATTCTCCCGCAAATGGCGCTGCAAATGGCTACCCACGAAACCATCGCCGCCGGTAAGCAGAAGCCGCGTCATGGTTGCCGCAACCGGCGCAAATCGGCCTCCACCATCTCAGCCGCCAATTCCTCCAGCGTGATTTCCGGCGCCCAGCCGAATGTTTCGCGCGCCTTGCTGGCGTCGCCCTTCAGGCAATCCACTTCCGCAGGCCGGAAGAAGGCCGGGTTTACCCGTACATAATCCTGGTGGTTCAGCCCGGCATGGCCGAAAGCGAGGCTGCAAAATTCGCGTATCGTCACACTGCGCCCGGTGGCCACCACGTAATCGTCTGGCACTTCCTGCTGCATCATCAGCCACATCGCCTTCACATAGTCCCGCGCATGGCCCCAGTCGCGCGCGGCGTCCAGATTGCCGAGTTCCAGATGCGTGGCCAGGCCGAGTTTGATTCGCGCCACACCGTCGGTGATTTTACGGGTCACGAATTCGATGCCGCGCAGCGGGCTTTCATGGTTGAACAGGATACCGGAGGAGGCATGCACACCGAAACTCTCGCGATAGTTCACCGTGATCCAATGCGCGGCCAGTTTGGAAACCGCGTAAGGGCTGCGGGGATAAAACGGCGTGGTCTCGTTTTGCAGCGGTGCTTGCACCATACCGTACATCTCAGAAGATGACGCCTGGTAGAAGCGCGGTTTCATCTCCAGCAGCCTTATGGCCTCCAGCATGTTGAAGGCGCCCATGCCGGTGACCTCGCCGGTGAGGATCGGCTGTTGCCAGGAGAGCGCCACGAAGCTCTGCGCGCCGAGATTATAAACCTCGTCCGGCCGCAGCTTCGCCAGTACGCGGATAAGACTGGAGAGATCCGTGAGGTCGCCATCCAACAACTCCACCTCTTGCTCCAGCCCAAGCCAGCGCAAGCGCTCAACCGCCTTTTCCGCATTTGAGGAGCGGCGTACGAGCCCGGCTACCCGGTAGCCCTTCGCCAGCAGCAATTGTGAGAGATACGCGCCATCCTGCCCAGAGATACCGGTGATGAGAGCGGTTTTCATCGCCTTTGCGCCGTTGCTTGGCGGGTAATTATCTTCTTTAGCAAGACGTTTCTCCATGACCCTTTGGCAGGATACAACCATCGGCGCGCGGAAGTTTCAACTTTGTATGGGCTCGGGGGCCGCCATCGCGCGGGCCCGCGCGCGCCTTTTTGCAGGATTAAATTAT
>JAGWOU010000415.1 GCA_028870815.1 Rhodospirillales bacterium
GTAAAATTTCGACGGCGTTTGTTCTAACCGCATCTCTCACCGCGCTGGCCGGCTGCGGCTATTCGCCTGGCCACCGCGCGCTGACGGGCGGCGCCATTGGTGCCGGCGGCGGTGCGATCATCGGTGCGGCCACCGGCCTTGGGCCAGGCACGGGCGCGCTCATCGGCGCGGGCGCGGGCGCCCTTACCGGTGCCGCGACCTCGCACCAGCAGCTGAACCTCGGCAATTAACTGTCTCATGGCCCCGGGCGAGTTTCCCCGGGGCCACTTGTTTTCACGCAACGACGATGACGACGACGTGGTCTGAATCCACCTCCTGCATCGCCTGATATATGGCGGTCATTCCCGCCAGCATCGCCTCGCCGGCCTCGGCTTCCTCGTCCTCCGTGAAATCCGCATAGGCTTCGCCGAGTTCCTCGGCGGAAAAATTTTCCGGGTCGAGCTGTTCCAGATATTTCTTCTGGTCCTCCTGGGTGAGAATCACCACCAGCGCATCGGTTGCCTCGGCCAGTTCGGCGACGATGGCGTTCTCGCTGGTTTCCAGATCGATATCATAATCATCCGCCAGAACCGGCAGCAGCACGGAGAAAATATCTCCATCCTCATCGAATTCGACGACCGATGTGCCATTGGCAGCCAGGAAATCCGCCAGCCCCTGCGGGTCGTCCCCGCCGGCGGCAGAGGCAAGCTCACTCAATTCTTCCCTTGGCAAACGGATAAAGGATGCGGTGGCCGGCATGCGGAGTTTCCCTTTCAGTTGAGCGCTTCATATCAATCCTGGCGGGGGGCTGTCAGCACCCCTCTTAGTAATCTAACGGGTGGCGTGCCGCCACCCTCTTGGCCGCCTGTCACCGGCATTGTAAACGCGCGGGTTAGGCGCAAGGAGGACACGCATGACTGAAGAAACACGGCGTTTTGGCACCGAGGTTGGCCGGCTGCTCGACCTGGTGGTTCACTCGCTCTACTCGGACCGCGAGATTTTCTTGCGCGAGCTGGTGGCGAACGCCGCCGACGCAACGGATAAACGCCGCTTCCTGGCGCTGTCTGACGGGGCGCTTGCCTTGCCGGAAAACGCCGCCATACGCATCAGCGCCGACAAAGCCGCCAAGACCATCCGCATTGAGGATAGCGGCGTGGGCATGAGCAAGGAGGAGCTGGCAGAGAATCTCGGCACCATCGCCCGTTCCGGCACCGCCGCCTTCACCAGCCAGCTTGCCCAGGCCAAGCCTGAGGAACGCCCCAGCCTCATCGGGCAGTTCGGCGTGGGGTTCTACTCCGCCTTCATGGTGGCCGATAAGGTGGAAGTTATTTCCGCCAAGGTTGGCACCGCGGAAGCCTGGGAATGGGTTTCCGACGGGCAGGGTGAGTACATGCTGAAATCCGCCGAGCGCGGCGCGCCGGGCACCACCGTCATCCTGCACGTCAAGCCGGATGCGGAGGAATATCTGGAACCCATCCGCCTCAAAACCATCATCCGCAAATGGGCGGACCATATCACCCTGCCTGTCGAGATCAAGGAGGACGGCAAGTTCGAGGCCGTGACCGAGGGCAAGGCGCTCTGGCGCAAGAGCCGCTCCGAGATATCGGCCGAGGAATACGCGGATTTCTACCGCCATGTCGGCCATAATTTCGACGAACCCTTCGCCACCATCCATTGGCGCGCGGAAGGCACGGTGGAATTCAACGCCTTGTTGTTCATCCCCTCGCAAAAGCCCTTCATGCCCGTGGAGGAAAGCCGCGAGAGCAAATTGCGCCTGCATGTGAAACGCATGTTCATCACCGATGACGCGAAGCTGCTGCCCAACTGGCTGAACTTCGTGGTCGGCGTGGTGGATACCGAGGATCTGCCGCTGAATGTCTCCCGCGAGATTTTGCAATCCACTCCGGTGCTGGAGAAAATCCGCAAGGCGCTGGTCAACCGCGTGCTCTCCGAGCTGAAATCCAAGGCCAAGGACGCCGAGGCGTTCAAGAGCTTCCTGGAGAATTTCGGCGCGGTGATGAAGGAGGGCATTTACGAGGATACCGGCCACGCCGCCGAAATCGCCGCCCTACTGCGCTTCGCCTCCACCAAGGAGGAGGCGACCACGCTTGAGGATTACATCGCCCGGATGCCGGAGGGGCAGA
>JAGWOU010000416.1 GCA_028870815.1 Rhodospirillales bacterium
TATTTTCTCTGACTGAACGGCATTAGGGCGAATCTCGCCGTTTTCCCGTTTTCGCACGGTGTTCCACGGGTAGATGATCGGCGGGATCATCTACGTGATCAAGCATGGACTGCAATGGAAGAGCGCTCCCAAAGCATACGGCCATCACAAGACAGCACTATTCCCGAGGCGTCAAATCCTTTCGATTAACACAACACGGATTTCCTGGACCGCTTCATGTCTGCGGCACGGAACCACCAGACGGCGATGGCGGCGGGGTGAAAGGCCGCGGCGGCGCTGGAGGCCGAGGGGATGCCGGTTGTTGTTGCGCCGTACTCAGCGCCACCACGGTGCCCAGCGCCTCGGTCATCGTCGTGGGCACCAGAATGGTGGCGCCGCGATCCTTGTTCATATCGTAGATCAGGCCCATCTGCCGGATTTGCAAAGCCACAGGGTTTTCCTGGTAAATTTGCGCGGCGTCGACAATCTGCTGGGCGATGGCAATCTCCGCGCTCGCCAATGTCACCCGCGCCTGCTTCTCTTTTTCCGCCTGGGCGTTGCGGCTCATCGCGTCGTTCAGCTCCGGCGGAATCTTAACATCCCTGATTTCCACAGTGATGTCGCCAATGCCCCAGCCATCGGATTTGCGACGGATCAGCGCCTGCAATTTCTCGTCCATCGTTTCGCGGTTGCCAAGAATATCCGTGAGGGTGGTGGCGGAAATCACCTCGCGCAAAGAAGTCTGCGCCACCTGCGCGATCATGTTCTGGTAGTCGGTCAATTCCGTCGCGGCGCGCTTCACGTCTGTTACACGCCAGAACAGGATTGAATCCATGGTGACGGACACGGCATCGGCGGTCAGCGTATCCTCGGCGGAGATGCGCGTGCTCTGCCGGCGCGTATCAATCACCGTATAAACAATTTCAAGCGCGGGGATGAGGAAATACAACCCCGGCCCGCGCACGCCCGCGAAGCGCCCCAGCCGCAATACCACAGCACGCTCCCACTCCGCCGCCGTGCGCAACGTAAGCGCCAGAATGACCCCGGCCAGCGCCACCACGCCGCCGATAACCGGCGAGGTGAGAAGATAGCCAAGCGCGGCGCCGATAAGAATGACAATGACGGCGATGAGGGTGACGGCACTGTTCATGACGGTCTCCTTGATTTGTCCGGGAGCATAACAGAATTCCGCCCTGCCCGCGACTCGGCCCCGGTGCTACCCTGCCCGCCATGAATATATCCGCGCCGCTCTCCGTCCTCGCCTGCCTAGCCGCCCTTGGCGCGCTGGCCTTTGCCTTGCTTTCCTGGCGCGCGGCGCGGGAAGCGCCGCAACGGCTGCGGCTGGAGCTGGACAAGTTGCTGGCCGGCAACCGGGCGGAGGCTGAATTCACCCGCAATGCGCTGGGCGCGATGGAGGGGCGGCTGACCAGTGCCATCCAGACCGGCACGACGGACGCGCTCTCCAAATCCTTCGAGCAGATTGCCGCCGCCACCCAGAACGTGGCCACCACGGTGGATGGGCTGCGCCGCCAAGCCGGCGAGGACGCGCAAAAAACCCTTATGCTCCTGGAATCCCGCCTCACCACCATCCAGACCAGCGTGAACGAGAAGCTGCACGAGGCGGTAGAGCAGCAAATGAACGCCTCCTTCGCCCGGGTGCTGGAGCAATTCGCCCAGGTGCAGCAGGCGATGGGGGAGGTGCAGTCCGCCGCCAAGCAGGTGGGGGATTTGAAGCGCCTGTTCTCCAACGTGAAAACCCGCGGCGGCTGGGGGGAGGCGCAACTGGCCTCGACGCTGGAGCAGATTTTGCCGCCGGGGGCGTTTCAGGCGAATTTCGCGCTGAAGGACACTTCCCGCGAGCGGGTGGATTTCGCGCTGCGCATGCCCTCCCGCGAACTGGTCTGGCTGCCGATCGACGCGAAATTCCCGACCGAGGATTACGACCGGCTGCTGCTGGCAGCCGATGCCGCCGATGCCGAGGCCGAACGCGCGGCGCGGGACGGGCTGGCCGCCCGGGTGCGGGGCGAGGCACGGAAGATCCGCGAGAAATATATCTGCCCGCCGGAAACGGTGGATTTCGCCGTGCTCTATCTGCCCTCGGACGGGTTGTTCGCTGAGGTGGCGCGCATACCGGGGTT
>JAGWOU010000417.1 GCA_028870815.1 Rhodospirillales bacterium
TACCGGAAATTCATCTCTGCCAAACCGCTGCCTGGTGTTTTGCGCCTTGCTGGAAAATTCGTGAAATTGTGCTTGGTTCTTATCACTTTTGGCCTCCTCGCTGGTTGCTCCAATCCCGATCCGCTTGCTGTGGCGTCCGGGCCGCTCTTTGCGCTGAATGCGGGGCATTGGCAGCCGACGCCGCGCGATCTGGTGGCACCTCCAAAAGTCTCGGACCGGTAGGGCGTAATGGATCAAAATTCAAACGCTTTCCCGCTCGCGCCCGCCATGCTGGAGCAGCATTACAAGCAAGTAGAGTCATTCCAACAAGCTCGGGCACGCTCGGCGCGGTTGCTCTCCAAAGGTGCCTTGGTGGCGCTGGCGGTTTCCATCGTGGCCAATGCCGGGCTCAGTTGGGCGGTGGCCTCCATGCTGCCGTTGACCAAATTGGTGCCGGTGTATTTTCTGATCCGCCCGGACGGCACGATCGATGATTCTGTTTCGCTTTCCACCTTGCCGGCTTCCACGCATCAGGCGGTAATCCGCGCTGCCCTCTGGCAATATGTGCAGATGCGCGAGGGGTACTCCTATGACACAGCGCGCTATCGCTACGACATTGTCTCCGGCATGTCGGATGCAGCCACCAAAGCCGCGTATCAGGCCTGGTTCAATTATCCGAACCCGCAATCCCCGCAAGTGACTATCGGCAAGAACGGTGTGGTCACGGTTGAGCCGATCTCGGTGGCGCTGATCGGGCCGGGTGTGGCGCAGGTGCGTTACCAGCGGATTTTCGAAGCGGGCATGAATAGCGCTGTCACGACCACCTGGACCGCCACCGAACAATTCGAGCAGGTCGACACCTTGCCCGATGCTGAACGCCTGACCGATCCGGGCGGGATCATTATCACCAGCTATCAGGATGAAGAGGATACCGCACCATGAGGCGGGTTCTTGCAGCGGCCGCATTTGGCGGGTGGCTGACCATGGCGGTGGCGCATCAGGCTCATGCGGATCAAACCCCGGTCGCCGGACGGTATGACAGCCGCATGCGCTATGTCGCCTATAATCCCGGACAGGTGGTGCATTTATCGACCATCGTGGGAGCAACGATGGTGGTCAGCTTCGCCCCCGACGAAACCGTCACCTCCGTCGCGGAAACCGACAGTCTGCATCTGGCGGCTGTACCGAAGGGGAATTATCTGTTCCTCAAGCCCAGTGCGGCGCTGACATTGCAGCCGATTATCGTGTTGACCCAACGCCCGGATGGGGCGCTGCGCCGCTATGTGTTTGAGATCGAGACGGTGAGTGCGCCGAGTACGGCGGATGGCGCCAAGGGCGTGTTCTATGCGGTGCAGTTCACCTATCCGGCGGACGCGGCCAAAGCTGCGGCGGCGCGCGCGGCTCTCGATGCCAAAAAGGTGGAGCAGCTCAACCAGCAGGCCTTGCGGCGGGCGACGCAAATGGCGGCGAACGCGGTGCTGCAAGATGAGCAGACCAATCCCAGTGCCGGGCCGCGCAATTACCGCTATGTTGCCCAAGGTGACCGCTCCCTCGCGCCGGTGGCGGTGTGGGATAACGGCTATTCCACCCTGCTGCAATTTGCCGGGAATGAGCGCATTCCGTCGATCTTCGTGATCGACCCGGATGGCAAGGAGGCCACCGCCAGTTACGCGGTCAATGGCGATATCGTACAGCTTGACCAGACCGCGCGGGAGTGGCGGCTGCGCGATGGCGGCACGGTGCTGAATATCTACAATCTCGGCTACCAGTCGGTGGGTGGTAATCCCGAAACCGGGACGACCAGCCCGGACGTGTCGCGGGTCGTTGTGCCGCCAAGCGCGCCGCCGAAAGAGGCATCGCCATGAGCGGACAGGTTCCGGGCGGCCAGCAGACTCCCAGCTCGGCCCCGGCCGCTCAAATGTCAGCGGCGCACACAGCGTCGCAGGCGGGGGCGTCACCCGTCGAGGATGGGCGTTCGCCGGTGGCGGGTACTGCGCGCCGGGAGTTGAGCATTGGCACCAAGCTCGGCCTTCTGGCGCTGATCGGGGTGTTGGGGCTGGGGTTTATCTGGTTCAACGCGCTGTTCAGCCATAAGCGGTCGGTGGGACGCGGCGCTGTCCCAGCTTTGTAC
>JAGWOU010000418.1 GCA_028870815.1 Rhodospirillales bacterium
CACGCCAAAGCTGATCATGCGGCGGATATCCGCGGGCTCGTTCACCGTCCAGGCCAGCACGGCAAGGCCCAGACGCCGGGCCTCATCCATCTGTGCCTCATCCAGTGTTTCGTGGAATGCACTCCACGCCACAGCGCCGCTGGCCGCAACCGCGCGCGGCACGCTGCCGCCAAACGCCTCCAGGCTGGTTTTGCCGAACCAGAGATGTGAGCGGCGCACGGTTTCTGGTTCCGTGAGGCAGCAGCGCCGCAGAGCGGGTTCCAGCTTCGCCACCTCCTCCAGCACCCGCCAATCAAACGCGCAAATCATGGCCTTGGCCATGCCGCCCGCCTGCCGCAGTGCAGACACCACCGCCTCCACCAGCCATTCGGGTGGCAGCGTGGTTGCCGGGTGATCAGGGTAGGTTTTTACCTCGATGAGAGTTTCCAGCGACGCGCAGGATGTGAGCAATTCGGCCAAAGCCGGAACGCGTGCGCCCGGCGCTGGCACCTGGGCCGGAAACCGGGCCGCGTAAGCCGATCCGGTGCGCAACTGGCCGACATCATAGGTGGCAAGCTGCTGAAAGGTAAGATCGCGGATAAGCGGCGCATCGCCGTCCGCGTAAATGCCGGCGCTGTTACGGGCGATATCAGGGCTCGGGCGCGGGTCGTGATGCACCACCGCGACGCCATCGGCCGTCATGCCGATATCGAATTCCACGCCCGTGAGTTGAAGATGCGCCGCCAGCGCCATGCCGGCCAATGTATTTTCGGGCAATAAACCGCGCGCGCCGCGATGCCCGAAAACCGCGATCATGCCCGCAGGCGCGGCCCCGCCTGCGGCGGCTGCGCGGCAAGCACTTCGTATAACTGCGTGAAGGCGCGGGCGCGGTGGCTGATCCGGTCTTTCTCAGGCCCCAATTCCGCGTAGGTCTGCTCATAGTCATTGGGAATGAAAATGGCGTCGTAGCCAAACCCGCTCTCGCCGCGCGGCGAAGGCGCGATGTGCCCATGGGCTTCACCGACATAGGTGCTGGAGGAACCATCCGGCTGGGCAAGGCAGAGCGCGCAGGTAAACCATGCTTGCCTGTCGTTCTTGGCGTCGGCCGCGGCGATGATCTTGGCGAAGGCGCCCGGATAGTCATCCCCCGCGTAGCGGGAGGAATAAATGCCGGGCTGGCCATTCAGCGCCGAAACGCTCAGCCCCGAATCATCGCCCAAGGCGGGCAGGCCCGAAGCCTTGGCCGCCGCCACGGCCTTGATACGGGCATTGCCCGCGAAATCCGGCGCGGTTTCCGCTGGCGCGGGCAGGCCGAGCACGCCGGAGGAGGTGACCTCATACCCAAGCGGGGCCAACAAGTCTTTGAATTCCTTAAGCTTGCCAGGATTATGCGTGGCGATGACGATTTTTTTCATGCGTGCCCGGCATCGCCTGAAAGCATGCCCGGGTCAATCTTCAGCTTCGCCATGGCGCGCTGCCATTTGCTCTGATAGCCGGTGTCGAAGATGATCTCCTCGTCAGCGCCGGTGGTAAGCCAACTATTGCGCCAGATCTCGTCCTCAAGCTGGCCCGCGCCCCAACCGGCATAGCCCAGCAGCAGTCGCGCCTGGCGCGGCCCGCCGCCGGAGGCAACAGCCTGAAGCACCTCCATACTGGCACTCAGCACATGCGCGCCGTCCACATCCAGGCTGCCTTCGCTCATCCAGTCCGCCGAGTGCAGAACAAAACCACGATGGTCCTCCACCGGTCCACCCTGTCCCATCGGCAAATTCCGCTGCGGCGGATGCGGCTCCACGCCCAGCTGCTGCAGCAGGTCGCCAAAGCGGGGCCGGCGCAGCATGCGGTTGAGCACCAGCCCCATCGCGCCATCCTCGTTATGCGCGCAAATGAAAATCACGCTTTGCGAAAAGCGGGAATCGCGCAGGGACGGCATGGCCAGAAGCACCTGGCCGGTAAGCCAGTTTTGTTGGGGTGCCCCAGAAATATCTGTCTCCGTCATCAGAGTAATATATTCAGCTGCCCGCCGCTCGGCCAGCCCTCTGCGCCAACAGCGCATGCGGCTTCACGTTCTGCGCCAGTTCGCTTAAGAAGGTGCATCGGTTCCACGAGCAGTAGGCAGAAAATGATCAAA
>JAGWOU010000419.1 GCA_028870815.1 Rhodospirillales bacterium
GTGCGGGCGTTCGAAAAAGCCTACCCGCAATATACCGGACGCATATTTTATGTAACCATTCCGCCGGGTATGCTCATCAAGGCGATGAAGAATGACGGCGTGTTTACCTCCGGCAACATGACCTTCACCGCCAAGCCAGACGCTTATTTTGCCGGGCTAAAAAAGGTGAAAGAGCAGATTGCTAACGGTCTGCTTCAAGCGCCCGCGGTTCCTTATGTCACCAATAATTTAACGATCATGGTGCCTGCCGGTAACCCCGCCCATATCACCAGCCTGCAAGATCTCGGCAAACCTGGCGTGAAGCTGGTTATGCCGAATCCTGCCTTTGAAGGCATTGCCCGGCAGATCAAGATATCGTTGAAAAAAGCCGGAGGCGCCGCGTTAGAGGAACAAGTTTACGATAGCGGCGTGAAGAATGGCAGCACGATCCTTACCCATATCCATCACCGTCAAACCCCTTTGTTCCTGATGCAGGGTCTCGCGGATGCGGGGGTAACCTGGAAGTCTGAAGCGATCTTTCAGGAACAGATCGGACACCCGATCTCCGATGTGTCCATTCCTGAGCAATACAATACGACGGCGATTTATGCCGGAGCCATGGTGAAGGGAGCGGCGCATCCGCAAGCCGCGAAGGACTGGCTAAGCTTCATCCGCTCTCCCGCTGCGCTAAAGATTTTCGAAGGATACGGCTTCAAACCTTACAAAGGCTGAGCAGCCCTCTGCACATCTGCTGGAGATAATTCACACATTTTCTCCGGCAGCGTGATAGAAAACTGCCTACAAAAACAGGAGCGCGCACATGAAAACGTCTCTCACAGCGGCGGTCATAATCGGGTTGGCCGGGGTTGGCATGGCCCACGCGCAAAGCTTGCAGGGCCTGCCGGCCGGGCCGCTCGGCCAGTCTATCCAGAATGGCTATGACATGATGATGCACACCACCACCAACCCGGAGGTGAAAGGCTATATCGGCAACGAACTCACCTGCAGCAACTGTCACATTAATGGCGGCGACACCTCCGCGCCGGGCAATTTCCGAGAGACAGCCAGCAAGCTGCCCGCTTATTCCAAGCGCGAGAATGCCGTGATTACCCTGGAAGACCGGATCGCAAATTGTTTCATGCGCAGTATGAATGGCACCCGCCCCAGCACAGACAGCAATGTGATCGTGGATATGGCCGCCTATATCGACTGGTTGGATCGCGGCAAGCCGATTGCAACGCCACCGGCGCCACCCAGCAAACCCAGCCCCTACCCCGCTATGCTCAAAACCGCCACGCACGCGGATGTCGTGGCCGGTGAGGCGGTTTACAAAGCCAATTGCGCAGCCTGCCATGGCGCCAACGGTGCCGGCATGCCCGGCATGTTTCCGCCGGTCTGGGGCGATAAGAGCTATAATGCCGGGGCCGGCCTAGCCAACCCGGTTAAGCTTGCAACCTGGGTGAAAGGCAACATGCCGCTCGGCAACCCGCATTTGACCGAGCAGGAAGCCTTTCAGGTGGCAATGTATATCGACACCCACCCCCGCCCGGATTTCGTACTGAGCAAGCATCTGCCCGCCAACACGACGCCGGATGAATATAACGCCAAAGTCCGCGCCGAAACAGACAGCGTGGCCAGCAACTTCCAAAAAGCGGGCCTGTCTCTGCAAAGCCTAACCGGGGCAACAAACTAAGCCCGACGGTAAGGTGCTCAGTCAGGGCGCGGTGGTTACGTTACGTGTTCAGAACCCGCACAAAAGACGCCGCGCCAGCGGGTCGTACGGGTGCTGCCGGGCCGGGCGGCTCTGTGGCCCGGCGCAGCTGCTCCTGTTGCGCCTCCTGCCCACCCAGCATCGCTTCCATACAGCGCACGCACAATTCCACCCGATCATTCGCCAGCGCGTAGAAAATCTGCGTGCCCTGGCGGCGCGTGCTCACCAGCCCCTTGCGCCGCAGTTCCGCCAGTTGTTGGCTCAGGGCCGGCTGGCCAATTCCTGTCGCGGCGTCGATCTCGCTGACCCTCCGCTCCCCTCCAAGCAGGCAGGAGAGGATCATTAACCTTTGCGGCTGGGCGTAGACCTTGAGCTGCTCGACGGCCGCCTCGGCCGCCGCGCGGTCCCT
>JAGWOU010000420.1 GCA_028870815.1 Rhodospirillales bacterium
TCTAGAGCCGGATCGGTTTAGGTTTGGTCATTCCCATGACCAACCTAAACCGTGAATCCGCCTCTCCTCAATTATTTAGAGGGCGATTCAGATTTCAGTTCGCTCGTAAGTGAGCGAACCTGAAATCATCGCGCTCTAACGCCGCGTGGGTTGAACCACACCGCGCGGAGTTTGGCTTTTAACCCCTTTGGCCGGAATCCCTGGCGGCGAGTGAGCCGATGGCCGACCAGTCCAATTTCTCCCCGCCATTGGCCAGCAAAGTGAGAAAACGGTCCCGCAGCAGGCTGGCGAGCGGCAACGGCACATTCAAAGCCTCAGCCGCGGCAAGCACGAGGCGGATATCCTTCTGGCCCAGCGGGGCCGCGAATCCGGCGGGCTCGAATTTCCGGTCCACCAGCAATTGCCCGTAGGTTTTGTAAACCGGGGCATTGAACAACGAGGAGGTGAGCAAGTCGAGATAGGCTTTTTCGTCCACCCCACCCTTGGCGACCAGCGCCAGCGCCTCGCCCAGTGCTTCGATAACCGAAGCGATCAGGAAATTGCCGCTCAGTTTCGCAAGATTGGCGTGGGATGGCGTATGGCTGAGCACGAAAACCCGCTGACCAATAGCCTCGAAAACCGGTTGCAGCGTGGCAAGCTCAGTCTCCGCCCCGGCCGCGGCAATGAACAGCTTGGCAGCGGCAGCGGCATCCGGGCGGCCAAAAACCGGCGCGGAGACGAATTTCTGCCCGGCTTTTTCATGCGCGGTGGTCAGCGCATCCGCCGTCGCAACACTGATGGTGCTGGAAGATACGTGGATCGCGCCTTTTGGCAGATGTGCCAGAACGCCATCCGGCCCATGCATCACCGCTTCAAGCGCCGCATCATTGGCAAGCATGGTAAACACAATCTCTTTGCCTGTGGTGGCCTGGCCCGGCGTGGCGGCGATGGGCGCAACTAGCCCCACGGCTCTGTCCCGCGTGCGGTTATACAGGGTCACCTCATGGCCTGCCTTGATCAGATTGGCGGCCATGCCGTGACCCATCTGGCCCAGGCCCAAAAAGCCGATCTTCATGAGTGCTTCTCCTGTTTTCAATTTCGTGGCGGCCAAGCGCCCATGCGCATGATCCTACGCAAGCCCAACGCGCGCGAAAACCACGCCGGGCACAAGGCTGCCCGCGCGGGCAATCCCTTGAAAGGGGAAATCGCGGTCACATACCAGCGGATGAAAAAATCACCGCAGATGTTGATGATTGAATGGTCGGAGCGGCGGGATTCGAACCCACGACCCCCAGTCCCCCAGACTGATGCGCTACCAGGCTGCGCTACGCTCCGGCCGTAGGGCGAGCCTGTAGCAGCACAGCGCCCTCACGCCAAGAGCCGAAGCGCATTCTTCGCAGCAGGCAAAATAAAACCGCCGCGTGGGAGCGCGGCGGTTGGATGGGTTGGCAGGGTGAAGATCAACCCAGGGTGCGGCGAATTTCTTCAAGTGCGGCAAGCGTTTCCGTCAGTAGGGCGCGCAGTTGGGCCAACTCATCCTGGCCAGGGGCTTGCGCAACCGGCTGCGGCCGGGCCGGCTCGGGGATCGGCGCAAGGTCAAAAGCCGATTCGGCCTCCTCCGGCAAATGCTCTGGCTCCTGCAGCTCTGGCACGTACTCCGGCTCAAAAGGCTGAAAAGCGGCTGGAGGGCTAGGCTCCCGATGCGGCGGCGGGTCGAGCGGAAGGAGTAAATCCTGTGCCGGTGCCGGGTTGCGTTCCGGCTGCTCGGTTGTCATCCCGCCATCGCGCAGCAGGCGCTGCACGCCTTTGATGGTATAGCCCTGGGTGTAGAGAAGGTCCGCGACGCGGCGCAGCAGCCCCACATCTTCTGGCCGGTAATACCGACGCCCGCCGCCGCGCTTGAGCGGGCGCACCTGGGGGAATTTCGTCTCCCAGAAGCGCAGCACATGCTGCGGCACGTGCAATTCGTCCGCTACCTCAGAGATGGTGCGGAACGCATCGGCGGCCTTACGGACCCGTGGACGACCTGCCTCATTCGTCAGGCTGGAAGCAGCGCCGTCCTCCAGCTCCGCGTTAAACTCTTCATCCACCATGCGATCCTTCGTTAGTCAGGCTTC
>JAGWOU010000421.1 GCA_028870815.1 Rhodospirillales bacterium
TCGCATTTTTCGTTCGAGATGGCGCGCAAGGTGATGGGGGCGGGGATTCTGCCCTACACGTTGGGTGCGGACATGCATGGCTACAACGTGAAAATACCGGAGGAGGGCGGCGACGCGGTGAAGCAGGCGAATCCGTTTTTTGGTGTCGCGCCCTTCAATTTGACGAATGCCATGACGAAGCTGCTGACACTGGGCATGAAGCTGCCGGATGTTGTAGCCACCGTTACCGGCAATCCGGCGAAGATGCTGGGCATGGAAAATGAGATCGGTGCGTTGAGGCCGGGCATGGAAGCGGATGTGTCGGTTCTTGACTTGCTTGATGGTAGCTTTGAACTTTCAGATAATAGCGGCGTGCGGGTGGTGGCTTCGCAGTTGATTCATCCGGTGATGGCGCTGAAGGCTGGTGTTCGGTTTGACAGCAACAGCCCGCTGATTCCCCCCGTGCTGGCCGCCGCATGACCGGCGATCCGGCGGGCATTTGGGGTACGCTCAGCCAGGCCGAGCGTGATCTGGCCTACAATAACAACGCAGCGGTGGCGAGTGATCAGGAGCTGATCGGGTTGCGCAACAGCGCCTCCTTGGCGTATCGCGCCGCCTACCCCGACGCGCTGGATGTGGCGTATGGGCCGCGCGAGCGGAACGCGTGGGATTTGTATCCCGCGCCGGTGCTGGATGCGCCGTGTCTGGTTTTCATTCATGGCGGCTATTGGCAGCGCAACCGGCGCGAGGATTTCGCGTGCGTGGCGGCGGGGGTTCGCGCCCATGGCTGGGCCTGCGCCATTCCGGGCTATACGCTGGCGCCGGAAGTGGGGCTCGCCGGGATTGTGGCGGAGATAGATGCGGCTTTGGACTGGCTGGCCGAACATGGTGCCGCCCACGGCATTGGCGGCAAAATCATCCTCTCGGGCTGGTCCGCCGGGGGGCATCTGGCGGCGCTGGCGCTGGGGCATTCCGCCGTTTCAGCCGGGTTGGCGATTTCCGGCGTGTTTGAGCTGGGGTTGATTCGCGACACCTACCTGAATGCAGCATTGCAACTGACCGAGGACGAGGTCGCGGCGCTTTCGCCGCTGCGGCTGCCGCCAGTGAACAAGATGCTGACCATTGCCTATGGCACGCGGGAATTGCCGCGGCTGGTGGCCGATAGCCGGGCCTTGCACGCGCTGCGCGCGGAAAACCATGCGCCGGGGCCGCTGGTGCCCGTTTGCGGCGCGGATCATTTTACCGTGCTGCAGGAGCTGTGCCGCCCGGAGGGTATTTTGACAAAGCTGGCCCTAAGCTTGGCCGATTAGCGCGAGATCCGGCGCCTTCCTATTCCAGCTTGGAATAAAGCATATCCTGGCCACCTATCTAACGTGGTGGTCAGAGATGGGCCATGTAGCTCTCATGAACCGTCAATTCAGGTTTAACCAAATCGCGAATTTAGGTTGGCTGAACCTTGAAAGCATGAGGAATATTATGAGCGACTATATCAGGCATATTGTGCCCGTGCCGAAAGGCAAGGCGAACTCGGCGCCAGCGCCACGCAGGCGCCGCAGACATAGCGATTTTTGGCCGCCGAACAGCGTGCTGATATTGGCCGTGGCGGTGGGCGCGGGCATTGCGGCTTTCACCACCACATAAAACTTCAATTGCGCGCCGTTGGTGCGCCCCAGAAGGGCACAAGCACGGTTAACGCCACAACGTAGAGAAACACCCCGCTGTATAAGAGCTGGAAGAACGCCATGGGCAGGTCCCAGTAGATTAAATGATCCACCCAATGCATGATGAGCGGTTGCGGCGATGCCCGGTTACCCGCGAGTCTCTGTTGCCAGATTGTGAGGATGCAGGCGCGGCCCGCCAATGCCTGGGCGGCCACTAGCCCGAGCAACGCCAGATGCAGCAGGCGCAACCAAGCAATGCGTACAAAGTGCCAGCCGCGCCAGGCACCCAGCGGAATCACCACGAGTCCCGCGACATTGAACAATATAACCAGCACGTGCAGCGCCAGAATGGTCTCAGCCAGCATGCTGCCCCCTCCTGCGGATTGCCGCGCTTTTTATTTTAGCCCGGTATGGGCGGATAGTTGAAACGATTGTTCATGACCCCGGATACATGT
>JAGWOU010000422.1 GCA_028870815.1 Rhodospirillales bacterium
CCGATAAAGACAATTTGCTGCGCCGTTTGCACGCCTTGCGCAGCGAGCACCGGGACCTGGATACGGTTATCAGCCGCATCAGCGAACATGGTCCGGTGGACCAGCTGCATCTGCAAAGGCTGAAAAAGCGCAAACTGGGGCTGAAGGACGAGATTTCCCGGCTGGAAAGCCGCTTGATCCCGGATCGCACGGCATGAGCGGGCCTTTGGTGGGGATTATCATGGGCAGCCGGTCGGACTGGCCCGTGATGGAACATGCGGCGCAGATGCTGGAAAAGCTGGGCGTGGCCTATGAGGCGAAAGTGGTTTCCGCGCATAGAACGCCGAAACGGTTGTATGATTACGCCAGCGGCGCCGAAGCAAGGGGCATAAAAATCATCATCGCAGGGGCCGGCGGGGCGGCGCATCTGCCGGGCATGGCGGCGTCCATGACCAATTTGCCCGTGCTGGGCGTGCCTGTGGCCGTGACCGCGCTGCAAGGGCAGGACGCACTGCTTTCCATCGTGCAGATGCCGGGCGGGGTGCCGGTGGGAACCCTGGCCATTGGCAAGCCGGGGGCAACTAATGCCGGGCTATTGGCGGCGTCCATCCTCGCATTGTCCGACCCCGCGCTGCGGGACCGCGTGGCCGCGCTGCGGGCCGAGCAGACCGCCAGCGTGCCGGAGGAACCGGTATGATGCTGCCCCCCGGTGCCGTGATCGGCATGGTCGGCGGCGGGCAGTTGGGGCGCATGTCTGCCCAGGCCGCCGCGAGGCTGGGCTATCTGGTGCATGTGTTCTCGCCGGAGCAGGACGGCCCCGCCGCCCAGGTGGCGGCGCGCAACACCGTGGCGGCTTATGACGATCTTGAAGCCCTGCGCGCCTTCGCGGAGGCGGTGGATGTGATCACCTTCGAGTTCGAAAACCTGCCCGCCGCCTCTCTGGAATTGCTGGAGAGTCTGAAACCGGTGCGCCCAGGTGCAAAAATCCTGGCGATCAGCCAGGACCGCACGCTGGAAAAGCAGTTTTTGAACGATGCGGGCATTGCGACAGCACCTTGGGCGAAGGTGGAAAGCCTGGAGGAATTGGAGGCGGCGGTGGCGCGGCTTGGCCTGCCCGCCGTGCTGAAGACCACACGGCTTGGCTATGACGGCAAGGGGCAGGCGATGCTGCGCGCCCCGGAAGATCTGGCGCCTGCGTTCGCGCGGCTGGAGCCGAAGCCGCTGGCGCTGGAAGGCTTCGTGGATTTCGGCGCCGAGATTTCCGTGATGGTGGCGCGTGGTGTGGATGGCACGATCCGCTGTTTCGACACGGTGGAGAACCGCCACAAACACCATATTCTGGACATGACTTTGGCCCCGGCACCGCTGGGCCCCGATATTCTGCAAGAGGCGCAAGGCATTGCCCGCGTGGTGGCGGAACGGCTGGAGTTGGTGGGGCTGATGGGCGTGGAGATGTTCGTGACCGCCAAAGGCGAGGTGGTGGTGAACGAGATTGCCCCCCGCCCGCATAATTCCGGGCACTGGACCATGGATGCCTGTCCCTGCGGGCAGTTTGAGATGCATATCCGCGCTGTGGCCGGGCTGCCCTTGCCGCCGGCGGTGCGCCATTCCGACGCGGTGATGAAAAACCTGATCGGCCCGGATGACATGGCGCTCTGGCCGCAGATTTTGGCGACTCCGGGGCTGATCGCGCATCATTATGGCAAGACCGAAGCCCGGCCGGGGCGGAAGATGGGGCATTTCAACCGGCTGTTCCCGAAAGGCGCGCTGCCGGGGGAGCTGGGGGTTGAGGACGCGCTGGAGTTGGCTGACGGTTCCGCTTAGAGCCGGATCGGTTTAGGTTTGGTCGCTTTCGTGACCGAGCCTGAACCGTGAATCCGCCTCTCCATCAATGATTTAGAGGGCGACTCAGACTTTAACTCCGCTCGCAGAGCGCACGAGCTTAAAAGTCATCGCGCTCTAAAGAAACATCTGCACGGCCTGGGCTTTAATCTCGCGCAGCCTTTCCCTCAGGCCGCGATGCCGCCAGGCTTGCAGCGTGACTTGCTTGGAGTGCGCTTCGTCGTTCTTGAACATCGCCTCCATCTGCTGACCGAAGCTGTGGCCTAT
>JAGWOU010000423.1 GCA_028870815.1 Rhodospirillales bacterium
ATTAAGCCTGACAAATCCACCATCTCTTTAAAAATGCCCACCTGCGTCACCGCATTCTGGCCGGTGGTGGCGTCCAATGTCAGCAGCGTGGCGTGAGGTGCTGTGGGGTCCAGCTTGCGGATTACCCGGATGATCTTCCGCAGCTCCTCCATCAACGCGGTTTTGTTGTGCAGCCGCCCGGCAGTGTCGATCAGCAGCACATCCGCGTTGTTTTTCTGCGCCCGGCTCAGCGCGTCATGCGCCAGGGAGGCAGGGTCGGTATTTGCCGGGGCCGTAACGACATCGCACCCCGCCCGCTGCCCCCAAACCTGCAATTGCTCCACGGCGGCGGCGCGGAACGTATCGCCCGCCGCCAGCATGGGGCTCAGGCCCTGCTCACGATACACAGAAGCCAACTTACCAATAGTGGTGGTTTTGCCAGCGCCGTTCACACCCACCATCAAAATCACATAGGGCTTGTGGCTGGTATCAAGTTCCAACGGCTGGGCGACGGGCGTTAGAACTTCCGAGATTTCGGCGGCCAGGGTTTCGCGCACCTCCTCATCCGTCACTTCCTTGCCGAACCGTGTGGAGCGGAAGCCCTTGATGATGCGCGCAGCCACGGCGGGGCCGAGATCAGCGGCGATCAGTTGCTCCTCCAGCTCCTCCAGCGCCTCGTCATCCAGCTTGCGCTTGGTGAACACGGCGGTGATGCCGCCGGTGAGTTTCTGCGCGGAACGCGACAGCCCGGCCTTCAGCCGGCCAAAGAAAGAGGTGGCCATGGGTTACAGTATCTCTGGAATTTCGCCGGCGAAGGCAGTCTCGGCGGGGCCGCGCATCAGCACATGGCCGCTCTCGGCCCAGGTGATGAGCAATTCACCGCCATCCATCTCCACCACCGCCTTGCGGCCGGTCAGGCCCCGGCGGCTGGCATTCACCAGCGCCGCACAGGCGCCGGAACCACAGGCAAGCGTCAGCCCCGCCCCGCGCTCCCACACCCGCAGGCGCATGCGCGAGGGGCTGTCGATCCGCGCGAAGCCGATATTGGCGCGCTCGGGGAAGATGCGGTTTTTCTCCAGCATCGGGCCGATGGTTTCGATGTTCAGATTCGCGAAATCATCGACGAAGAAGGTGGCGTGCGGGTTGCCCATGGAGCAGGCGGCGGGGTCTGAGACCGGGCCGAGGCTGAGCGGCAGATGCAGCGTGTCCGCTGGGCCAGAAAGTGGAATATCGCCCCATTCCATGTGCGGCGGGCCCATATCCACCTCTACCAGGCCAGGGCCGAGGATCTCCGCGTCCAACAAGCCGGAGATGGTGCGGATGCGAACCTCCCGCGCGCCGCTTTCCTCCGCCAGCAAGGCTGCCACACAGCGCGTGGCGTTGCCGCAGGCGCCGCTTTCCGAACCATCGGCGTTCAGGATACGCATGAAAGCATCCGCGCCCGCCTCATCCGGCTCGATGATGATGAGCTGATCGCAGCCCACGCCGCGCTGGCGGTCCGCGATGCGGCGCACGGTTTCCGGCGGCAGGGTCAGCTTGGCGTCGCGGCCATCCAACACCACGAAATCATTGCCGGCGCCGTGCATCTTCAGGAAGGGAAGCGGGAGCATACCCCTCCTTACCCCGCCCGCGAAAACCGGGCAAACCGAGGCATGACAAAGCGGTTAGCCGCGTTGCGCCGGCAGCAAGACCGCCCATGTACAGTTTTTAAGAGTACAGTTTTAAAATAGGTGGGACGCTATGCGGCGCAATCTGTGGATCAGGATCACCTTCCCGATCATCATCGTGATCCTGCTGCTGTATGTTTTCTGGAACTGGGACTGGTTCATCCCCGTGGTTGACGCACGGGCCTCGGCGGCTTTAGGGCGGCAGGTGACTATCCAGCATCTGCATGCGCGCCTGGGCGGCACCGTCATCATCCGCGCCGATGGCGTTACCATCGCCAACCCCAAGGGCTTCCCGCCCAGCGACCCGCCGCTGGGCAAGATCGACCAGGTGCAGGTGAATGTGGCGGTCTGGCACTATATTCGCCACCAGGAGCTGGAACTGCCGCTGATCGCGGTGATCAAGCCGGTATTCA
>JAGWOU010000024.1 GCA_028870815.1 Rhodospirillales bacterium
GCGCCCGCGCGCGAGGGGGCCAATCATCTCCCGCTGTCCCGTTCTATCGGGCCGTTTCTGAAGCCCCAGTGAAGCCCCAGCGTGTTTTTGGGATACTCTGATTTTGAAAACTCGCTGGTGCCGTCCGCCGGAATCGAACCGGCGACCTACTGATTACGAATCAGTTGCTCTACCAACTGAGCTAGGACGGCTTGGCATTTTCAGGCCGAGGCGGCGTATGGCATAGTGCCGGGAGAAAATCCAGCCTGCCCGGTCAGCGGCCTCAATCCACCCGTCGGCGGTATTTCGGCTTCGGCCGTTCCGTCGCCAGCCCGCCATGCAGGGCCGAGCCACGGCCCGAGAGCGAGGGGTTGGTCATGAAATACTCATGCGCCGAGGCCGCTGGGTCGCCCGGCGCGACTCGTACCCACTTGCCATCGCTTTGCAGTTCGGAGCTTTGCGCGTCGTCCCGCAAATTCACCACCATGATCTGGTCCAGAATTTGCGCATGCACAGTGGGGTTATGAATGGGCAGGAAGGTCTCCACCCGGTAATCCATGTTCCGTTCCATCCAATCGGCGCTGGAGATGAACACCTTGTTCTGGCGGGAGGGCAGGGGATGGCCATCGGCAAATACGCAGATGCGCGCATGCTCCAGAAACCGTCCGACAATGGATTTCACCTTGATCGTCTCGGAGAGTCCCGGCACGCCCGGGCGCAGGCAGCAAATGCCGCGCACCACGGCCTGGATGGGCACACCGGCCCGGCTCGCCTCATAGAGATGGTCGATCAGCTTCGCATCCACCAGCGAGTTCATTTTCAGCCAGATGCCGGAAGGCTTGTCCGCCTTGGCATTGGCGATCTCGGTGTCGATCAGCGTGTTGATGGTCTTGCGGGTAGTCAGGGGCGAGAAGGCAAGCTGCTCCATCGTTTCCGGCCGGGCGTAGCCGGTCATGTAATTGAACAGCCGCGCCGCGTCGCGCGTCAGCGCCGCGTCGCAGGTGAAGAACGAGAGGTCGGTGTAAATCCGCGCGGTGATCGGGTGGTAATTGCCGGTGCCGAAATGGGCATAGGCGCGCAAGCTGCCTGCTTCACGCCGCACCACGTAGGAAAGCTTGGCATGGGTTTTTAAGCCCACGAAGCCGAACACCACCTGCACGCCCGCGGCCTCCAGCGCGCGGGAGAGGCGGATATTCGCCTCTTCGTCAAACCGCGCCTTCAACTCCACCATGGCGGTGACGGATTTGCCCGCCTCGGCGGCTTCAATCAGCGCCTTGACGATGGGTGAGTCACGGCTGGTGCGGTAGAGCGTCTGCTTGATCGCGACCACCGCCGGGTCGATCGCCGCCTGGCGGAGAAACTGCACCACCACGTCGAAACTCTCGAACGGGTGATGCACCAGAATATCCTTGGCCCGGATGGCGGCAAAGCAATCCCCCGCGAAGTCGCGGATGCGCTCCGGAAAGCGCGGCGTATAAGGCGGAAACAGCAAATCCGGCCGGTCATCCACGATGAGCTGCTTTACGTCTACCAGCCCGACAATGCCGGATTCCACATAAACTTCGTCAGCCGGGGTTTCCACCGCGTCGATCACCAGCTCGCGCAAATCGGCGGGCATGTCGGCCTGGATGGTGATCTGAATAGCCACCCCGCGCCGCCGGCGCTTCAGCGCCGTCTCGTAGGAGCGGACGAGGTCCTCCGCCTCCTCCTCGAATTCCACGTCGGTGTCGCGGATCAGGCGGAACAGCCCGGAGCCTTCCACCAGGAAACCGGGGAAAAGCCGGTTCATGTTCATCGCCACCAGCTCTTCCAGCATGATGAAGCGGATCGGCCCTTCGCCACCCGGCAGGCGGATAAAGCGTTCGATCTGGCTGGGCAGCGGGATCAACGCCGACATGCGGCCGCTCCGGTCCTCGTCCCGGGCCAGGGAAAGTGCTAGCACCAGCCCCATATTCGGGATGAACGGGAACGGATGCGCCGGGTCCACCGCCAGCGGGGTCAGCACCGGAAACACGCGCTCCATGAAGAAGGAGTCGAGGAACGCCGCGTCATCCGTGGTCAGTTCGGCGGCGGAGAGCACCACAAGCCCGGCCCCGGCCAGCAAGGCGCGTACGTCACTAAAGGCCGTCTGCTGGGCGTTGATCAGTTCCCGGGCGCGGGCGTTGATGGCGTTAAGCTGCTGGGCCGGGGTCAGCCCATCGGCGGAATGTTCAAGCACCCCCGCCCGGGCCTGGCCGATGAGCCCGGCGACGCGCACGGAATAAAATTCGTCAAGGTTAGAGGCGCTTATGGAAACGAAGCGCAGCCGTTCCAGCAATGGATGGCGCGGGTTGCGCGCCTCGCCCACCACGCGGAAATTGAAATCCAGCCAGGAGAGTTCCCGGTTGATGAAGCGTTCCGGGTCGTCGATGCAGGCATGCCCCTGATATGCGGCTTCAGCGGGATGCAGTTGGGTAAGCTCGTCCATGGCCGGACTATACCGATTCCTTCCGGGGTAGGTGTGATGTTTACGTAAAAAAGTTAAACCGCGTCCAGCATTTCCGCCAGCATTGCGGCGGCCATGGGGCGGGTGATGCGCGCGCCGCCATCCATCGCCATCCGGTCCAGCCGGGCCACGGCTTCGCGGTAGAATGCGGGCGCGCGGGGCAGATGCAGCAGCAGCAGGTTGCGCACCTGGATAGGCAGGTTCAACTGCCGCGCGGCGGCAAAGCGGGTGAGCAGCGCCTCCAGCAGATCGTCCTCGGGGGCGCGGATTTCCACGCTGGCGGAGGCGCGCAGTCGGCTGGTGAGGTCGGCAAGCTTATAGCCCATGCGGGCCGGCGGCTGTCGGCAGGCCAGCAGTACGGGAAACCCCTCCTCGGCGGCGGCGTTCAGCAAATGCAGCAGCGCGGCGGGGTCGGGGACCAGATCGGCATCGTCCACGGCCACGGGTCCGGTGGGCCGCACAAGCCCGCGCAGAGTGGCGCCCTCCACAATCTGCGCCTGGCGCGCCTGCGCCCAGATATGCAGCAGATGCGTCTTGCCGCAGCCCGCCTCGCCCCACAGTACCAGCCTTCCATTGCTCCAGGCTTCCGGGCGGGCCAACCAGTCCCGCGCCGCGGCGTTGGAAGGCGCGGGGCAGAAATCCTCCGCCGTGTAAGGCTGCGCCGATTCCGCGAAGGGCAGGGTGAGCTGTCTCATTCCGGCGGCGCGTCCAGATAAAGCGGGGATTGCAGATAGCGCCGCAGCCAGAACCGCGCGATCACCCCCAGCGTTGCCGTAACCGGCACGGCCAGCATGATGCCGAGAAACCCGAACGCCGCCCCCCCCGCGAACAGCGCGAAGATCACCCACACGGCCGAAAGCCCCACCCGGTCGCCCAGAAAGCGCGGCTGGATCACGTAGTCGTTCAGCCCCTGGCCGACGGCGAATACCGTCAGCACCGAGATCACCCCATGCCAGCCCGCATTCTGGCTGAGCGAGAGCAGAATGGCCGTGATGCTGCCCAGCACCGTGCCGACATACGGGATGAAGGACAGCACCCCGGCGGTCAGCCCCACGATCAGCCCCAGATCCAGCCCGATGATGGTGAGCCCGATGGCGTAAATCGCCGCCAGGGCCAGGCAGCAGATCGCCTGGCCGCGGATCCAGGCGGAGAGGATTTTGTTAACCTCCAGCGCCTGCGCGCGGATCAGCCCCTCGTAGGGGCGGGGCAGCCAGCCATCCACATGGCGAATGATGGAGGGCCAGTCCCGCAGGAAATAGAAGGTCACGACGGGGGTGACGATCAGCAACGTCAGCACGTTCACCACCGCGAAGCCGCTGCCGATGATGTTGGTGGCCGCCTTGCCGGCATAAGAAACCAGGGTGCTCGCCTGGTTGGAGGCGAGATCCTGCAATTTGGTTCGCAGCGAATAGGGCAGCCGGTGCTGGAGGGCTTGCATGCTTTTCGCGAAATCCGTCTGCACTGTCTGGATATAGGTTGGCAGATTGGTGATGAAGGCGGCGGCCTGGGCGGCGATAACCGGATAGAGCAGCAGCACGAACAGGATCACCGTGACGATGAAAGCCAACAGCACCAGCAGTGTGCCGACAGTGCGGTTCACACCCGCCCGTTCCAGCCGCGCCACCACCGGGTCCAGAAAATAGGCCAATCCCGCGGCCACCACGAATGGCAGCAGGATGGAGGAGAACAGTCGGAAGCACAGCCACAATACCAGCAGAACCGCCGCCACCAGGGCCAGGCGTTGCCATTGCACGCGCAAATGCCGGCGCAGGTCGGCGTTGTTTTCGCTCATCGGGCGCTCCCGGAAGATTGCGCGGCACCGCCGCCTGTGTTGAAAGGCGGCAGGATTTCGCCAGAAATTTGAAGCAGCGCCATGGCGCTGGCTTAGCGCATCGGAGGCTGACATGACTAGCGTGACTTACCGGGAGGCCGGGGTTGATATCGAAGCCGGCGATGCGCTGGTGGAGGCGATCAAGCCTCTGGCCAAGGCCACGAACCGCGCTGGCGTCATGGGCGGTCTCGGCGGCTTCGGCGCATTGTTCGACCTGAAGGCGGCGGGCTTCTCAGACCCCGTTCTGGTTTCCACCACGGATGGCGTCGGCACCAAGCTGAAAATCGCCATCGAAACCGGCATCCATGATTATGTCGGTATCGACCTGGTGGCGATGTGCGTGAACGATCTGGTGGTGCAGGGGGCTGCACCCTTGTTCTTCCTGGATTATTTCGCCACCGGTGCCTTGGATGTGGAAGCCGCCACACGCATCGTCTCTGGCATCGCCGAGGGCTGCAAACAGGCTGGCTGCGCGCTGGTGGGCGGCGAGACGGCGGAAATGCCCGGCATGTACGCCAAGGGTGATTACGACCTCGCGGGTTTCTCGGTGGGTGCTGCCGAACGCGGCGCCTTGCTGCCCGCAAATGTCCAGCCGGGTGATACGATTCTGGCGCTGCCATCCTCGGGCGTGCATTCCAACGGCTTCTCCCTGGTGCGGCGCATCTTCAAGGATGCCGGGCTCTCCTGGGATTCGGAAATCCTGGGCCAGCGCGCCGCCGATGTGCTCACCACCCCGACGCGCATCTATGTGAAGCCGATGCTCGAAATTCATAACAAGAAATTGTTGAAAGCGGCGGCACACATAACCGGAGGTGGTTTGCCCGGAAATCTGCCCCGCGCCTTGCCCGGAAATTGCGGGGCACGGCTGAACGGCCCCTGGGCGATGCCGGAAATTTTCTCCTTCCTGGCCCGCACCGCCAATGTGGCGGCTGAGGAAATGCTGCGCGTGTTCAATTGCGGTGTCGGCATGGCGCTGATCGTGTCCGACGCGGAGGAAGCGATGGCGGCTCTGCGCGCGGCGGGGGAACAGCCCTTCCGGCTCGGCCAGGTGACGGATGAGCCCGGCATCATCATCGAGGGACAGGACAAGCTGTTCGCCTGATGAAGCCGCGCGTCGCGATTCTCATCTCCGGCCGCGGCTCCAATATGGAGGCGCTGGTGAAAGCCGCCCAGGCGCCAGATTATCCGGCTGAGATCGTGCTGGTGCTTTCCAACAAGCCAGACGCTTTGGGCCTGGAGATTGCGCGTGGCCTGGGCATCGAAGCCATTGCCGTGCCGGCCAAGCCGTTCGGCAAGGATCGTGAGGCGCATGAACGCGCCATAGATGCGGAATTGCGGGCGCGGGGCGTGCAGATTGTTTGTCTGGCGGGCTATATGCGCCTGCTTACCCCCTGGCTGGTGCAAGGTTGGGCCGGGCGGATGTTGAACATCCATCCCTCCCTGCTGCCGAAATTCCCCGGGCTGGATACGCATGAGCGCGCCATCCAGGCGGGCGAGGCGGAGCATGGCTGCACCGTGCATCTGGTGACGGAAGGCATGGATGAAGGCCCGATTCTCGGCCAGGCCCGGGTGCCGGTTCTGCCCGGCGACACCGAGGCGATGCTGGCCGCCAGGGTGCTGGAGCAGGAGCACAGGCTCTACCCAGCGGTATTGGCCTCTCTTGCCAGAAAAATCAGCTTGCCAGCAGGGTAAGCAAAATTTTACCTTCCATGGGCCAAGCTAGAGCAACCGGGGAATAACATGACGGCACAGCCGCAACACACTGCACAGAATACGGGCGAGGACATCGATTTCGATCTGCCCGCACAAAAGGGCTGGAGCTTTTTCACCAAATTCCTGTTCTGGAACATCGTGGCGGTTGCGGCCACGCTATTCTTCATCGGGGCGCTGACCGTCTGGAGCTGAGGACGAGGCGTTCTAAATAATTGAGGAGAGGCGGATTCACGGTTTAGGTTGGTCATGGGAATGACCAAACCTAAACCGATCCGGCTCTAGTAAGGCCGCTCTCCCATCACATTCCCGGGCGGCGAATAATCGCAGACCAGAACGTCGTTCCCGCTATCTTCGGCAAAGCCGCACCCGACCTTGCTCGTGCTTCTCCAGATCATTTGGCTGTAATGGCCGACATCCATCCAGTTTCCCGTCCTGGAGATGTCTGGGAATACGCCGTCGGTGAAATTGCTTTCCTCACTGCCCCATAGCTGAACCAGCTGTGTGAGGGATTGTGTGCCGGCGGCGGCCATGGCCAGATTCTGCCCCGAGCCGCTGTGCACAAGCTGCCCGATCGAGACGAGATGCTCCGCCCAGCGCTGGGCGCGTTCAGCCAGGATTGTGGACCAATGCAGAGGCGGAAGGCCCAGGGCGGAGCGGTATTGGTTATGAGCTGCCAGTAATTCCGCGATGCTGTCGGAATTGCTGTCCGGGTTTTCTGCGCTGGTGGGCGGGTTGCCAGGGTAGGTTTGGCCGCTGTCCGGGGCGTTGTAAGGGTTATCTGGCGTATCGCTGGGGTACCCCGGCGGGTTGCCGGGGTAGCTTTGGCCGTTATCCGGGTAGGCTTGGGAGTTATCTGGTGCGTTGTCTGGTGCATTATCGGGGGCGCCTTGCGGATAGGCGGGGTAGCCCGGCGGATAAGCCGGATAGCTTGGCGCGGGGTACGGGTAACCCGGTGGGTAGGCGGGATAATAGCCCGGCGGATAGTAATAATACGGGTAGTCCTGGGCATGGACTTGGCTGGCGAAGCCCAACGCGGCCAGCGCGGCGAGCATGAATGATGTCTTCATAGAAACCCTTGTGAAGCCGCTTGGCGTATTGGTGCCGCCGCGTTGCGCATAACAAGGCGGTGTGGCGGGGATGTGGCGGAAAGCGGGCGTGGTGGCCGGGCCGGTGTTTAGAGCGCGATGACGTTAGTTTCGCTCGCTTTGCGAGCGGAACTGAAGTCTGAATCGCCCTCTAATTCATTGATTCAGAGACGGATTCAGACATGAGAGCGATCGCCGAGGCGATTCGATCTCATGTCATCCGGCTCTAGTTCGGTATCTCCACCAGCCGGAACAGCCCCAGCGGGCGCATGTTCCTCACTTTGGCTCCGGAGAGATCGGCCGGGTCAAACATATGCTCCAGCCGGAAATCCGGGTGCCAGCCCAGCCGGCCGGAAGCGCCGGCGATGGCGCGTTCCACCCACCAGATCGGCCCGGACTCGCGGGCGAAGTGGTTCACGAACAGAATCCTGCCGCCGGGTTTCACCACCCGCCGCAGCTCTCTCACCAGGGCGCGAGGGTCCGGCACCACGGAGGCCACGAACATCGCCACCGCGATGTCGAAGCTGCCATCCTCGAAGCTGGTGGCCTGGGCGTCCATCTCAAGCAGCGACTCGACATTGCGCAGCCCCATCTCCGCGGCGCGCCGGCGGGCGATGGTCAGCATGTCGCGCGAGAGGTCGATCCCGGTGATCCGCTTGGCCGGGGTGTAGAACGGCAGGGCGAGCCCCGTGCCAACCCCCACCTCCAGCACGTTATTGCCAGGGCAGGCGTTTACCGCCGCCACCGCCGCGTGGCGGGCTGTGCGGGAGCACAGCCCAAACCAACTATCGTATGATTTGGCATAGCGTGAATAAGCGGCGCGGATGGTGTCCGCATCCAGTTTCGCGCGCGGACCCTCTAGGGCCGCGCCGGAGACATCTCGCATCTTTTATCCTTGGCGCCGTCATAAAAAAGCAACTCACCTTTGCGCGTATTAGGCAGCAACCGCAATGGGCTTAGAGTTTTTTTAACCTGAAAGCGCGCGTTCCACGATTCCGGGGGTGAGAATCTGCGGCAAAATCTCAGCCGCGCCATTTGGCGGGTAGTAGAGATAAAGCGGCACACCAGCGCGGTGGTTTGCCGTTAAAAGCGCGGTAATGGCTGGGTTCCGGTCTGTCCAGTCGCCCACCAGCACCGCCACGTTCCGGGCTTTAAACAACGCTCGCACCGGGGCGGCGGCCAGCGCCCCGCGCTCATTCACCTGGCAGGTAATGCACCAGGCGGCGGTGAGGTCGATGAACACCGGCCGGCCCGTGGCGCGCAAACTGGCGAGACGCGCCGCGCTGTAAGGCTGCGCGCCGGGCAGGGTGAGGGCTGGACGCGAAGGTGCCGCGTGCAGCAAGGGCAGAAGCAGCAGCACGATCGCCGCGAAAGCCGGGCGGCGCGGCAAGGCAAGGCTCAGCGCCACCGCCCCGGCCGCCAGCACCGCCAGCCCAGGTGCGCCGGTCTGCCGGAACAGCACCCAGCCCAGCCAGGCGAAAGTGGCGAACATGGGCAAGGCGAGGATTTTCTGCGCCACCCCCATCCAGCGCCCGGGCCGGGGCAGGCGGGCGGCCAGATGCGGTGCTGCCGCCAGCAGCAGAACCGGCAATGCCAGCCCCAGCCCCAGCGCCAGAAACAACCCCATGGCGGGCAGCGGCGGCAGGGTCAGGGCTGCGGCGATGGCCGCGCCCATAAAGGGCGCGGTGCAGGGCGTGGCCACCAGCACCGCCAGCAGGCCGGTGAGGACACTATGCTGCGCAGGGATGCGCCCGATGAACCCCGGCATGGAGAGATGAAACAGCCCGGCGAGGCTCAGCCCCGCCGCCAGTATCACCCAGGCCGCCAGCGCCACGAAAACAGGCGACTGGAACTGGAACCCCCAGAATGCGGCCACGCCCGCCGCCCGCAAGCCCAGCAGCACCCCGCCCAGCACGGCCATGGAAACCAGAACGCCCGCCGTATAGCCCAAAGCCTCGCGCCTGATATGCCCGTGCGCCGCGCCGCCCAGCCGGGCGAAGGCAACCGCCTTCATCGCCAGCACAGGAAACACGCAGGGCATGAGATTCAGCAGCAACCCACCCGCCAGCGCCAGCAGCCACCAGGGCGCATGGGGCGCGGGCGCTGCTGGTGCCGTGGTGAGTTCCAGCGCCTGCATTTGTCCGCTTGGGTCGGTGAGTTCCAGCACGCCGGAGAGTTTCGTTGGCGCTGATCCGGCTAGCTTCAGTTTCAGCCGCATCCCGTCCGCGGTGAAGGAAAGCGGCTGCGGGGCGTTATTGATCAGCACGTCAGGCGAATATGGAAAAAACCGGGCGGATTTCACCTGCGCGGCGCTTGGCCCGGCAAGGCTCAGCGCACCATCCCTGGAAAGCCGCGCCGCGTAAGGCGAGGGCACGATGGACGGTGTTGCGGGGAACAGCCCGGCCTCGGCAGAGGTACCGCCGTTCAAAGCCAGGGTGAAGCTGGCATGTTCAGGAATGCAGATATCCGAGCAGACCAGCCAGCGTGCCTGCACCGCCATGCTGTTGCCGCTCACATGGCTGGCGGTGAAAGGCAGCACGACATGGTCGGAAAGCACATAGCCGCCAATGCCGCTGAGGGACAGAAATTCCGGCGCCGGAAAGGTGAGGGCGCTGAGCGTGACTGGCGCCGCTGCCCTCACCTGCGGCGGCAGTCCGGCATCGCCGGGGTCTTGCCAGTAAATATGCCAGCCGGGCTTGAGGGTGAATTCAAGCGCCAGTTTCACTTGGCCGTTTTCCGGCTGGTTGGCGGCGGAGATCAGCCGCACCTTATCTTGCGGCGAGGCGAAAGTTGCGCTCGTGGCGGCGAAGCCGAAGCCTGGGAATAAAAGCAAGGCGAGCAGGAGCAGACAGCGCATCGGCGAAAGCATCGCATGAAAGCGTGGCCTCTGATACCAGGGCGCGGCATGATTTACCTTCCCGTTACAGAAGCCCTGCCAGACCTGCTGCGCGCCTTGAAGCCAGAAGGCGGCAACGCCGTGCTGGTGGCCCCGCCCGGGGCTGGCAAAACCACCATGGTGCCGCTGGCCGCGTTGGAAGCTGGCCTGGGTAAAATCCTGCTGCTGGAACCGCGCCGTTTGGCCGCCCGCGCGGCGGCGATGCGCATGGCTGAACTTCTGGGCGAGGTGGCGGGCGAGCGCGTGGGCTTCCGCACCCGGTTGGAAAGCGCGGTTGGGCCCGGCACGCAGATAGAGGTGATCACCGAAGGGTTGCTCACCTCCCGCCTGCTCTCCGACCCCGGGCTTTCCGGGGTGAATCTGGTGATTTTCGACGAGGTGCATGAGCGCAGCCTGGAGGCTGATCTGGCCCTGGCCCTGGTGCGGGACTTGCAGCGTACGCTGCGCCCTGAACTGCGCATCCTCGCCATGTCCGCTACCGCCGAGACGGAAAAATTTTCTGCCCTGCTGGGCGCGCCCATTATCGCCAGCGAGGGGAAATTATTTCCGGTCGAGATTATTCACGCGAAGCGGGACATTATGTCCCCGCGCGACCTGCCCGAGGCGGCGGCGAAAGCCGTGCGTACGGCGCTGTTGGAGCATCCGGGCGATATTCTCGTCTTTCTACCCGGCATGGCGGAAATCCGGCGCACCGAGCAGGCCTTGGAACGCTGCCCGGCCTTGGTGCTGCCGCTGCATGGGGATTTGTCCCGCGAGGCGCAGGATAGGGCGCTGCGTGAGCACCAGGAGCGCCGGGTGGTGCTCTCCACCTCCATCGCGGAAACATCGCTCACTGTGCCGGGGGTGCGCATCGTCATCGATGGCGGGTACCGCCGCGCTCCGGTGCTGGATACAAATTCCGGCCTCACCCGCCTCACCACCCAGCGCATCTCCCGCGCCGCCGCGGCACAGCGCGCCGGGCGCGCCGGGCGGCTGGGGCCGGGGGTAGCAATCCGGCTCTGGACGGAGGCGCTGAACCGTGGCCTGCCGCAATTCGACCGGCCGGAGATTTTCGCCGCCGAACTTTCGGGTCTGGCCTTGGCCTGCGCCGCCTGGGGAGAAGCGCCTGCCGACCTACCTTTCCCGGACGCGCCGCCCGAAGGGGCGCTGAAAGCCGCCCTGGCGTTGCTTCTGGGCCTGGGCGCGCTGGATGACGCGGGCAAGATCACCGGCCTGGGCAGGGAGATGGCCCGGTTGCGGGCCGAGCCGCGCCTGGCGGCGATGATGCTGGCGGCACCTGACAAACCCACCCGCGCCTTGGCGGCGGACATCGCCGCGATCCTGGAGGAGCGCGATTTTCTGTCCCAAACCGCCTCGGCGGATTTGGCGTTGCGGTTGGAAGCCCTGGCCGGGCGCGGGGAGGGTGACAGGGCGATTCTCTCCCGTGTTCG